>CAIOOC010000402.1 GCA_903859795.1 uncultured Bacteroidia bacterium | reverse complement strand
GTAATGCGATGTATCTTCGTAGTAATGCGATGTATCTTCGTAGTAATGCGATGTATCTTCGTAGTAATGCGATGTATCTTCGTAGTACGCTATCTGCCCGCCGTTTTAAGGTATATTCACTTCGTAGCAGGGCAATGTTTCATCGTTGAAGACCCGTTACATGTTGTTTTTTGATATTGTCAGTTTGTAGTAAGGCATTGTATCTACGTATTTTGAGAAACTTTTTTTGTTTTTGAAAAAATCTGCGTTTACTCCACAGCAATCAGATAATGTTGTGTTCTAAAGATGAGGGTATTGCCTGAAATTGCCGGTGTTGCCATGCAAATATCTTTCAGTGCATTTTTAGCAAGTAATTGAAATTCAGGTCCTGCCTTAATTACGTACACATTCCCATCTTCAGAACTGAAATAGAGCTTTCCGTCGGCTGCAATACCTGAGGAGGTAAAAGCTTCTTTAAGACTTTCCTTATATTTTGGCACTCCAGTGAGTGCATCAAAACAGGTAAGTTGGCCGTTTATCTGCAGATTATAAAGATATCCACGATAAATTAACGGCGTTTGCATATAGGCACCTCCACGTTTAATACTCCAGGCTATATATTTATTTTTAGTACTGTCAGGGGAAAGTGTAATATCTCCGGTAGCATCTGGTTTAACAACATAAATTGGGGAGAATTTGCCGTGGGCGCTGTTCAGGTAGATCAGATCGTTAGCTATCACCGGTGCGGGGGCGGGAGCATCACCCCCATTGCCAAGTTTCCAGATCTCTGCGCCTGTTTTGAAGTCATATCCGCAGATGTGTGTAAATCCATTGGCAATAACGCGTGTTATGCCGTTCCTGGAATAGATTGCCGGAGTACACCATGTTGAAACCTCATCACCTCGCGAGGCTTTCCAGATTTCATTTCCGGTTAAGAGGTCTAATACTGTAATGTAGGGAGTTTTAGGAATGTCGCACTGAACAATTATTTTACCTTCAAAAATAACAGGAGAACTTGCATAACCCCATTCAACTCCGGGATCGGAGTAAGGACCCGGAGTCAGCAATCCCATATCCTTTTTCCAGATGAGATTTCCTTTAAAATCATAACAATAAAGCCCCTCTGAGCCAAAATGCACGACAAGGTATTTCCCGTCTGTTGCCGGGGTACAGTTAGCCTGTGATCCCTTTGTATGACGTTTCGATTTTGGAATACCTTTATGCGCAACTCTTTCCCAAATGATCTTACCGGTTTGTTTATCCAGACAGTAAACTTTGAATTCATGCTCTATACTGTCATTTGCTTCATCAATATCGCCGTACAGACCTACTTTAAGAGATTCATTATTTGATTTATTTGCTGCAGTTGTTACGAACAGGTAATTATCCCAAATAACCGGGCATGAATGACCCAGCCCGGGAATAGGAGTTTTCCATTTGATATTTTTCGAACTATCCACACTCCAATCGACCTGAGTTTTAACATTTTCGATAAATCCGCATCCTTGTGGTCCGCGAAAACCTGGCCATTGACTGGAATAAGGAGTTTGGGACTCAAGATCCTGGAAATCAAAAATGAAGATAACCCACAACAGGTAATGAAAAATGGATAATCTGCTCATAGGTTATAGAATGGATTAATTGTTAAAAATAAAGATTTTTATTGTTTCAGCGCTGCCTTAGTAAAAAGGTATTCCGGAATATCCTGATCAAACTTCAATGACGTCATTTTAAATTCTGTTCCGTTGCCATCTTTTAAAATATCCTTATAAAAAATCGTAGTGGGAAACCAGCGACCCTGAATCTTCTCAACATCTTTAAATTCTACCCGCTTTAGCAACTGACCACTTTTGGCATATAGTTCCTCTTTCAGCGGAACAAACCTTTCCTGATCAATCCACATGCGTTGTTTAAAGTAAGCGACATTTTCAACTTTTGCATTCAGTTCAACTAAGATGGTATTCCTTTCGGCTACCTTTTCCTCACCTGTCACTTTTGCAGAATAGATCTCTGTGAGTTTCCGGTCATCCATCATATCTTCATACGAGAGATCAGATCCCATGACAGACTGACGTAGCATATTACCAGAAATTTGAATAATGCGGTCAGTTGATTGTGAATAGATCCAAAGCTGCCCCTGGAGTTTAAGCATCTTTGTCCCCTTCTCACTTACAGGAGAGAGAGATTCGGTAAATGACTTTTTTGTCCCTTCTGACATCGTTCTTGAAACGATTGTCCGGCTGTTTCGTTTTCCGTGAATGGTCATAGATGATTCAAAAACACGATTCCTGGACGACATATTCTGATCCACTTTACGCATGATCAGATCTCCATCAGTATAATCAAATGCCAAGCCTAACATGCAAATCAGTATGAATATCATTACTTTCATCTGTCTATAATTTGTTTTTTAAAGGCCAGATGGAACTCGCCATGTCAGTCATGCGCTTGTGTGAGCGAATTTTGCTCATGGCTCGTTTCATTCTTCCATTTTTTAATTTTTTAATTCTTTCAATACTTATGCCTCCAACTCCTTAAACAGCCGTGAAGTTTCTCTTCGGTAAATTCCTATCCCGGAAAGTGCATTTCCCAAGACCATTGAGAATAGACCCGGGATAAATCCAATAAACCATGCTGACCGTGTAATCTCAGCCCGTGCAACCGACGGCATTAACAGTGATGAATTCTTCATGAACCCGCTGATATCGATACCGACTGTCTGCAAATACAACGAAAGACTCAGACCTAATGCTGTTCCAATGAGTGAACCAATGGTGCCGATAAAAATTGCTTCGTAAATTAAAGTCTTGTAAATATGATTTTTATCTTCTCCCATGGCAAGCCGGACTCCAAATTCATTGTACCGGCGCAAACCACCCAGGAGTCCGGCATTCCATAATACAATCGACATGGCAACCATAAATACAATAATCATCACTGTGCCTACAGCATTCGCATAATCAATGTATTCAGCCATTCCGGACTGGTCCCTGAGGCTTGTCATAACCGGTGTAAATTCATCGTTCACCGTTTTGAATTTGTCATTAAAAGACGCTGATACTGCTTTTGCCTCCATATCGTCATAATGATCTGAATTGAAATATCCCAGTATTTCACCTGCAGCATCATTCATTCCCAATGCCATCTGAATATCATAAATATCTGCGATTATCGCTCCCCGGTCAAGTGCAGCCGAGCCAAAACGGATAGTTCCCGATACTATCAGATTTTTGAAAGCCATCCCACCATCCATTGTTGTTCCGAAAAGTGTAAATGTATCACCTGGTTTTACCTGAAATTTAGTGGCAAAAAAATCGGAAATCATTGCTTCGCCAGGCTTTACAGGCAATTTGCCTGATACGAGCGATTTGGCAAGATTAAACCGGAAGCTCTCGGTCGATTGTCGTGAAAACAAATCAATAGCCCAACCAACCACCGGACCCTGAGCACGGGTTTCTCCGTTTGAATCAGGGAAATCAATCAAACCTCCAAACCGGATCCGCTTTACCCATTCGATATCGGGATAGGCAGTTTTTAGTTCTTCCAGCTGCTTATTCACCCCCATTATCGCCAGATCGTTAGGCATCTGTTCAGTATCTTTTTTATAAGCCCGGGTCATCACCTTTAAATGACCGGTTGTGAAGTTTGCATTCATCCTGACAGACTCACCCATAATTCCTTTAATCCAGCAGAACATGACTACGGTTAATGAAACACCAATTGATACTACCAAAATTGGCAGCAGACTTCTGCTTTTGTCGTATAAAATCCCCTTTAATAAAAATCTGATCATTGTATCCTTCCTTTTAAAGCGTCAGTTGGCCTTAGTCGTGTAATTTTCCGCGTAGGAAAGTAACTCACAATAGTTGCTGAAATTATAACGAGTACGATTGTTGAAATGACCAGTCCAATGCTGTAAACCGGGAATATCTTATCCGAGATGGATACGCCCATCGAATCGACATATTTGGGCATCTGAATTCCGGCATTTTGCAGATGCCATAATAATGGAACGCCGTAAATTGATCCGACTAAGATTGCTAAGATACTATGAGCACTCCCTTCAATTGTAAAAATTGCAACCACCTGACGACGAGTCATGCCTAATGCTACGTATGTTCCGATCTCACGTTGCCTTCTGAATATTGATAGTACCTGTGTATCGAAAATGGCGAGTAACGCTATTGCAAGAAGGAGACCATAGATAACGCCAGCTCCGATCTTTTTGGTCTCAATTATATCCTCGATCTCCTTCAACAGAAATTTCAGGTCTTTATAAATCCATGGTCCGATACTTACGTTCGTATAGTTTTTATCAGCTATGAGCAAAGTAGCTTCGTTCTCCATGCCGGTTAGTTGCTGTAAAGTTTCTAAAGATATCCAAATCTGATTGTTATCGACAGACTGTACATTTGAATTAAAAACTGACATAATTTTAACTTCTCGCGAATCGAATGTCCCGTTTTTATCGCGCCAGCGAATCAACACCTGATCACTTTTCTTCAACTTTGCTGCCTCCGCCATCCGTTTCCCAATGATCGCGGGAATTTCGCCTGTTTCCTCTTCTAATACCATTGTTGGCAGTTTCAGAATTTTCTGTTTCGGATCAATTCCCTTCAAATAGATATTTTGCATTCTTCCCTGAGGGTAAATTGTTGCCTGGGTAATGAGTATGGGAGTCAGCCGGGTTTCTTCGACAAGAGTTTTTATCTTTCCGGTTACCTGTGCGTGGGCATCCTGGAGACAAAACGGATCAAACGGATCATAATTGGGATGCCAAAGCTCTCCGTCTCCTACAGACCATTCTTTTGTGTCGTTATAGGCCTGCCTGTTCCATCCATCCAACATGCCATTGTAAAATACGATAACAACAAATGCAATTGAAAGGACAGACACATTGAGCCACGTTCTTAATCCGGCGCCCAATAAATTTTTATATGCCAAAGTAATTGCCAGCATTACGACTAATTTTCTGTGGTTAAAATCAGTTTATCCTTCTCAACGGTTCCATCCTGTAAGTAGATGATTCTATTGAGGTATTGCATTACCT
>CAIOOC010000401.1 GCA_903859795.1 uncultured Bacteroidia bacterium | reverse complement strand
GCTATCTAAATTTCGATAAAGAGGAACTGGTTAACCTGGAATATTCATTACAACGCGAATTTCTTCGTACCAACAGATCCGGAGCCTTTTCTTCCTCGACACTTGCGGGATGCAACACCCGTAAATATCATGGCATGCTGATTGTCCAACTCGATGAACTTGATGGGGGGAAACATGTATTGCTCTCGTCACTTGATGAATCTATAATACAGCATGATGCTCAGTTTAATCTGGGAATTCATAAATACCCGGGTGAATTTTATGAACCCAAAGGACATAAATACATCCGCAATTTTGAAATTGAAACTATTCCAAAGGTGACATACAGGGTGGGCGGTGTAATTCTTACGAAAACGCGTTTGCTTGTAGAACACAAAAATCAGGTTATAGTAAAATATACCCTTGAGGAAGCCACCAGTCCTACAACCTTAAGATTCAAACCCTTCCTGGCATTTCGGAATGTTCATAACCTAACAAGGGCGAATATGGTTGCAAATACCAAATTTGCCAAGGTGAAAAATGGTATAAAGATGAGACTTTATGAAGGGTATCCAGAGTTATATATGCAGTTCTCCAAGGATCCCGACTTCGTACCCGTTCCAGATTGGTCGCGCAATATCGAATATATGAAAGAGCGTTCCAGGGGTTATGATTACCAGGAGGATCTTTTTGTGCCGGGCTATTTTGAATTGGCCATTAAAAAAGGGGAATCGGTATTCTTCTCAGCATCGACTGAAATTTGTGAGCCTGCAGAGTTAAAAAAACAGTATAAGATCGAAAAAGAGAGACGTCTGCCCCGTGATAGTTTTGTCAATTGTCTGCTGAATGCAGCTCAGCAATTCATGTGCGACAGAAAAGATGGCAAGGATCTTATCGCCGGATACCCATGGTATGAATCGATACCGAGGCAGACATTTCTGGCCTTACCTGGCATCTTGTTGACTCAAAACGAAATAGCGCTCTACGAAGAGGTCCTGAAGACCAACCTGAGTCGGCTTAAAGACGGTTTATTACCTAAATATGCCGGAGTACCATGCGACTATGATGCAGCTGATGCGCCATTATTCGCTTTTCAAACCATTCAGGAGCTGAAGCCTTATAAAGAGAAAAAAGAACTCTGGAAGAGTTATGGTCCAGCGATGAAAGAGATACTTTCAAATTATAAGAAAGGAACCCGGTTCAATATTCACATGGAACCCAACGGTCTGATCCATGCAAAACAGGATGGTACAGCCCTAACCTGGATGGACGCGTATATTGATGGGAAACCGGTAACCCAACGTGGTGGACTGGCTGTCGAAATTAATTCCGCCTGGTATAATGCAGTATGTTTTGCCCTTGAACTCGCAGAATCAGCAAAAGATAAAGCTTTCATAAGCGAATGGGCAGCTTTTCCGGAACTTATTGCAGAATCATTCCTCAATACTTTCTGGGACGAAGACCATGGATATCTTGCCGATTTTGTTGACGGGAGTTATAAGGACTGGGCAGTAAGACCAAATATGATTTTCGCGGCTGGGTTTAGCTATTCTCCTCTATCGCGTGAACAGAAAAAATCGATTCTAAGTAAAGTAAGAAATGAATTGTTAACACCACGGGGACTCAGATCACTGGCGCCCAATGACTTTAATTACAAAGGCTCCTGTATCGGGAATCCTGATGTGCGCTCCGCTGCTTTTCATATGGGAAGCGTCTACCCATTCCTGATTTATCCTTTCGTAAAGACTTATCTTGAAATTCATAAAGCCGGCGGGTTATCGTTTGTCAAGCAAATTATGGCGGGATTCGAGGAGGAGATGTCAGAACATTGTGTGGGTACGCTTTCGGAACTTTATGAAGGTAATCCCCCTTACTCTGCCAGGGGTGCCATATCGCAGGCGTGGAATGTAGGTGGGGTACTCAGGGCACTCTCTGTACTGGAAAAATTTGGTGAGACACCCTGATTCAGATCAGTGATTGCAAAATAAAGGGTTTCAAATATTTTGCAATTATTTAAAGTTCGTTTACGAACAAATGCATAAATCGATTGTAACAATTAATAAAGAATTATTCTCAACTCAGCTATTTAAGGATGAAAGTTTTAATGTTTGGATGGGAGTTTCCCCCGCACATTAGCGGGGGTCTCGGTACAGCCAGTTACGGATTAACCAAAGGACTAGCGCAACTAGATGATGTTGAGGTGCTTTTTGTCGTACCAAAGGCCTATGGCGATGAAGATAATTCAGCCGTCAAAAAAATAATCGGGGCAAGCGATGTTTCGATTACACAGAAAAAGATTCACTTCAGCAATACTGAGCATAAATTCACCTCCCTCGAGGTGGAATCAAACCTACTGCCCTATTCGACACCTGAAGAGTTTTGGAAACTGACAGAACAAAGAGTCACGGCACAAACACGTTTTATCCAGACCGATTCAGAAGGTAAACTTCCATTCACCGGGAAATATGGAGCCAACCTGCTCGATGAGATAGCCAACTATGCTATTGTTGCCGAATATATTGGCAGAGAATACGATTTTGATGTAATCCATGCCCACGACTGGCTTGCATATCCTGCCGGTATCGCAGCAAAAAGAGTAAGTGGGAAACCTCTTGTCATACACGTCCATGCTACCGATTTTGACAGAAGCGGTGGGAGTGTCAACCCCAGAGTTTACTCTATGGAAAAGGAAGGGATGGAGATTGCCGATCAGATTATTACAGTTAGTAACCTCACCCGCAATATTGTAATTGAAAAATATGGTATTGATCCCTCCAAGGTCACCACTGTTTATAATGCAGTAGAACCTGTAGAAAGAGTTGATAACAAAGGATATAAAAAAGGAATAAACGAGAAAATCGTAACATTTCTGGGGCGCATTACAATGCAGAAAGGACCCGAATATTTTGTCGAAGCAGCCTACCAGGTTTTACGCCGCACAGACAATGTCCATTTTGTAATGGCAGGAAGCGGCGATATGATGGAAAAAATGATCCGCAGAGCAGCGCGGCTCGGAATTGCCGACAGGTTCCACTTCACAGGATTCCTCCATGGTGATGATGTTTTCGATATGTTCCGAATGAGCGACGTTTATGTTATGCCTTCAGTTTCTGAGCCTTTCGGAATTTCACCCCTTGAAGCTATGATGTCTGATGTCCCAACAATTATTTCAAAACAATCAGGCGTCGCCGAAATACTTACACATGCAGTAAAAGTTGACTTTTGGGATATTAACGCGATGGCTGATGCCATCTACGGAATTCTAAAATATCCCGCATTGTCAGAAATGTTTAAAAAATATGGTAAAGAAGAGGTGGACAGTTTGCAGTGGAAACAATCTGCAGAACATGTTCACCAAGTCTATTTATCCGCTTTATCGAGTTCAACATCTACCCTTAAAATTTAAGAGATATGAAATCAGTTTG
>CAIOOC010000400.1 GCA_903859795.1 uncultured Bacteroidia bacterium | reverse complement strand
ATTGTAACGATCCGAATCTGATCACCCGATCCCTCGGGAAGCCGGGTAAGGTTAAATTTCTCAGCCGCTTCAGCCAGGGTGAGGAAATGTTCCTTAATCTCCAGATTCATGTTGATGACCTCATTCACATTGCTGACCAGTTCAACCTCTTCATCACCGTCAAGGGGACGGCCGAACCGGTAATCGCACTTTGATTTTTTCTTTTCAATATGACTTGAAAAAGACCTTTCACAATCGAACATCCGGACCATGGTCTGATTCAGAATGTGTTCTGCCGTATGCATTGAGGGATCGTAGCTCTTCATCGTTAAATCAGTTTTTTGTTAAAAGTATCAAAATTAATGCAACAAAGAAAGGTTAACTTCGTCCTTTACTCAGAAATCAAGAAAGTTGGGAAAAAAGTACTTCAATATTCACCAGGATTTGCTCGACCGTTGCCAGGAAGGTGACCAAAGAGCCCAATTTGAGATCTACCGGCTCTATTACAGGTCGATGTACAACTCAAGCCTGAGAATTTTAGGTAATCCTGAAGAAGCTGAGGATATTATGCAGGAGTCATTTCTGACTGCCTTCAGAAAACTGAAAAGTTACAGCGGAGAGGTGAGTTTCGGATCATGGCTGAAGAAAATTGTGATCAACCGTTCATTGGATCTTTTAAGGAAAAGGAAGGTTATCTTCGAAGAACTTCATGCAGAACTTCCGGTTGCAACCGAAAATGACCCTGAATTGAATCAAATCTCAGTCGATGAAGTAAAGTCAGCAATCGCATCTCTTCCTGATGGTTACAGGACTATCTTATCGTTAATTCTGCTTGAGGGCTACGATCATGAGGAGGTAAGTGAAATCCTGGGAATAAAGAATGTTTCCTCAAGGACACAGTTCTCACGGGCACGGCAGAAACTCAGAGAGATACTAACAGTGAACAGAAAAAAGAAAATAGAGGAGGGTATTTATGGATATATGGGATGAACTAATCACTGAGCATCGTGATGAATTTGAACAGGAGCCGAACGAGGGTCATTTTGACCGGTTCGGGGAGAAACTCAGAAAATCAAAAATTAAACGGAGAGGTCTGAACTTCTCAACTTTTATGAAAGTCGCAGCAATTCTGATCATTATCCTGGTTTCTGCCGATCTTGTAATTCGTTTCAGGAATCCAAAAACGGAATTTAAAGAGGCACACGTGATTAAAAGTGATCTGGGCGAAGCTACTTTTTTCTATACCAGGAAGATTAATAATGGCATCCGGGACCTTGAAAAGATGGCAGGTGAAGGAATCGGATCCAGGAAGGAAATTGTGCAGATAAAACGGGAATTATCTGAGATGGACAGCTTATTTGTCAATCTTCAGAATGAATACAAAGCTAATCCTAACGACGAACGGATCATCAATGCGATGATCGAATATTATCAAACCAAGCTCGATATCGTGAATACTATAAAAACAGATTTGGAAAACGTAAAAAAT
Source organism: uncultured Bacteroidia bacterium (assembly GCA_903859795.1). Taxonomy (GTDB): domain Bacteria; phylum Bacteroidota; class Bacteroidia; order Bacteroidales; family Prolixibacteraceae; genus JAAFHB01. The sequence continues at coordinate 2,294 of CAIOOC010000400.1, read as the reverse complement.
TTAAAAAGAAAAGACAATGAAAACCCTGAAATTTAATACTTTAATCCTGTTGACACTCATTTTTTCGGTGAATGTCGTTGCTGCCAGAGTCTCAAAAAGAGTTTATAAAAACTTTCCTGTTAACAGTGTGCAGAAACTTGAGCTGAACAATAAATATGGGAATATCTACATTGAAAACAACCGTACAGATTCTGTTATCGTTTCTGCGGACATTTGGGTAGAAGGAAATTCAGACAGGGCACAACGGTTACTGAATAATATCAATGTTACGGTGAACCAGAGTGGCAGTACAGTTTCGGCTGTCACCAGCATTGAGAATATGAATAACGGGAATAACGAATTCAGCATTGATTATCACATTGCCGTTCCTGCCGACAGGGAGCTGGCTGTTATTCAAAAATACGGTACAGTGAATATGAAGGATCTGACCGGCAAAGGAAATTTCGAAATAAAATATGGCGAACTAAACGGACAAAAATTACTCTCACCGGATCTTACGCTTGATGTGGCTTACAGTAAAGTCAATATCGAAGCAGTAAAAGATCTGTCACTGGTATTGCGCTATTCGAAGTTCAAACTCGAAAAGGGAGCTAACCTTAAATTTGAAACGCGTTACTCCGGGATGACTATAACAGATTGCACTCAGCTTGAAGCCGATTCAAAATACGACAGCTATAGCGTTGAAAATGTCAATGCCCTGACTGTAAATGCGATGTACACCGGATTCAAAGTTGAAAAACTGAATACCAAACTCAACCTGATTAATGGTTACGGTGGATTTACAGTCAAAGCAATTCCTGCGGGATTCGAAAGCATCACCATCGAAAATAAATATGCCGGAATAAAACTGGGAATTGCCTCAGGAGCAGCTTATCATTTAAATGGCAAAGTAAGGTATTGTAATATTGATCATCCTGAGGGAAGGTTAAACAAAACACGTGAAAACACCAGTTATGAAGTGAATGGTACCGTAGGAAATTCGGAAAATTCCAGGTCGACAGTGAACATCAACAGCAGCTACGGGAATGTCAGTCTGATGCCATGATCGGTTAAATGGTTTTGAATTCAGATGACTTTAGAATAAAGCGTTCTGAAGGCATAAAACATTTAAAAACTCACGCAAAGACGCTAAGTTGCTAAGCAATAAAACTTTGCAGCTTTGCTCCGCCAGCTGGCGGATTGCGTGAGACAATTATATTTTCCCGGAAAGCATATACCACCTCACTGCATTTGAGTAATAGATCTTATTAACAACATCTTTAGGCAGTTGAAGTCCATGAAATCTCCCTTTGAAATGTACCGATGTCATTTCCTGCTGAGAAGTGAAATATTTCCAGTCACTTAACCAGACTTCATCCAGGCCTCTGGCCAATTCCTCGCGATTTTTATTTGCATAATCGCCCTGGTCAGTTCCATAGAGCAATCTGTCCTGGTATTTTATGCAAAAATTGCGCACCTTTTCTCGGTCCTTAATCGACTGGTATTCAAGATGACAGATCCGGGCCGCCATATCAACTGCCATATTCGGAAATTTATCCAGCCTTTTTGCAAGCTCATCGGTATTCCATTCCAAACTGCCCAAATGGCACCCGACAAATTTGAGGTTAGGATTCAGTGCAAGCATATGATCCCTGGCATTTATCTGATCATTGTAGGATGGAAATTCCTTATGCAGAAACATGTGGTACTGCGGATTTTGAGCATAATAACTGCTATCTCCCCTGACAGTCATCTCATTTAGAGGTTTCCAGCAATTTAGCGGTTCACCAAAATGGCCTGTAATTGGTAAACTACGACTGATAAGAAAATCGATAACAGGTTTAATTTTAGGATCGTCAGTCATTATAAATTTGCCGTTCCGATCGGTAACTGTCATCCCTATATTTTTCCAGAACTTGACAGAAACAGCGCCGCCAGCCAAATCGTGTTTAAGATGGTCAATAACTTTTCTGCTCCAATCATCAGTGTTCCAACCCAATGTATCAAAATGAAAAGATGCGGCATAAAAAACAGATGCAGGATATTTTTCCTTTGATTTAAGCGCATATTGAAGCTGCCTTTCCAACGATGCAGAATCCGATTCATCGACATTGATCGTTAGCAGTTTGAAATTATCTTTTATCGCCTGCTCTTCAAAAAATCCGTTATCACTGGATATATGAACATGAGAATCGATTTTAGGAACAGATGTAAAATCCCTCAGTGAATAATAATTGGAATTGCAAGCCACTATTAAAGAGGTTGAAAGGGAAAGAATGACGGTTCTGAGTTTCATTTTTTATAAGATTGGTAGT
>CAIOOC010000399.1 GCA_903859795.1 uncultured Bacteroidia bacterium | reverse complement strand
GATTCTTCACTTAAAGAATTTTCATCTGCTGTGCTTTACTCCTTTAGCAGAGATATACTTATTCCGGGGAAACGCACGCTGCTCTCTGAGGAGTGGGAAAAACAGCTGTCTGACGATCCGTTTGTATTAATTAAAAACAATGGCAAAACTTCACTTCAACCCTTTCATTACGACCATCCGTTATTTTCGTTTTCCTTTATTTCAATATCGGGACTTATCGGAATTGTAAATGAATTTATATCAGAGGTTTTGGGTGAGCTAAATGTTGATGATAATGATTCACAGCCATTTCACGACATCTTAAGGCTAAGTTATGACAGGTTGTCTGCTGATCAGAAAGTGGCATTTCATGCGTTAAGCGGGGTCCATCATGGCGGTATTGTATTGCCTCTTTTGCTCATCCTGGGGAAAATCAGTTCAGTAGAATATGTAAAAGGGTTAATATCGCTTAAGCTTCAGTCGGCAGAATCATTTTCAGAAACCCTCGCAGGAGTAGCCCGAATCCAAACCTATCTTGGCTATTTAACACATAAACAGCACAATGAAAGGCGGGTATCTGAAATGATCAATGCAGGTGAGGGAGATTCTGTAGAATTTAAATCAACACTGAGGTGGGACATAAGGGCAGGAAAAACTAATCCGGCAATTGAGCGTTCATGTTTGAAAACAATTTCGGCATTTGTAAATTCGGCGGGAGGCACCCTTCTGATCGGAGTAAGGGATGATGGCTCTATTGAAGGAATTGAGACCGATAAATTCGCTAACGAAGATAAATTCCTGCTTCATCTGTGGACGCTGATCCGTAATTGTCTTGGAAGAGATTTCAGCCCTTATATTCGTACCAGGATCGAAAAAATTGAAGATAAGAATATCTGTGCCGTTGATTGCATCCCTGCAAACCGGCCGGTCTTCCTGCGTCAGCCGGGGTTTGACGAAGAGATGTACATCAGATTAGGTCCTTCGAGTAATGCACTGGATATCAGTGAAGCTTTGAAGTATATTGAAGATCATTTTGTGAGGAGGTCGTAGAATAGCCGGATTTTTCATAAATTATCCCTGTTTGGGATGAAAATAAAAAACTATCTTATCTTTGGCAATGATCCCGATAATTAAGGGGGTCAGTAAACAAATTTCATCAATTAATTGTACCTTGACTATGACAAACGCCACACTTAAGCGAACTTTAACCCCTTTATTGCTTTGGGGACTTGGAGTCGGATATGTAATCTCAGGTATGTATTTTGGCTGGAACCTGGGTCTCGAACAAGGGGGAACGTTGGGAATGGCACTTGCCACGATACTGGTTATTGTACTTTACTCCTGCTTTAGTTTTTCATATGCCGAATTGGCCTGCGCCATTCCAAAAGCAGGGGGTGCATATGATTACGCGGAACGCGCTTTTAAAAAAGATATCGGCTTTATAACGGGCCTGGCGCAGATTATTGAGTTTGTCTTTGCCCCGCCGGCAATTGCAATTGCTATCGGGGCATATTTTCACCTCGCCTTTCCACAAGTGCCTATTCTGGCATCGTCAATAGTTATATATTTAATATTTACAGGATTAAATATTTACGGTATAAAGGCTGCCGCCAGTTTTGAGTTGGTCGTGACAGTTCTTGCTGTGGGCGAATTGATCCTTTTCTCCTCGCTGACACTGCCCCATTTTTCTCTGGCTCATTTTACTCATAACCCGTTGCCACATGGTATGAGCGGCGCTTTTGCCGCTATCCCGTTTGCAATCTGGTTTTTCCTGGGTATCGAAGGGGTTGCCAATGTAGCTGAGGAAACCATTAATCCCCAAAGGGTTATTCTTCGCGGTTTTGGATGGGCATTGCTCACATTGGTCGTCTTATGTTTTCTGGTATTTGTCGCCTCTATCGGCGTAGGAGGATGGGAATCAATAGTATACGCGGTTGATGGCACCAGTTCTGATTCCCCCTTACCTCTTGCGCTTGGCCATATTTTCGCAGCAGATCATGTGTTCTACCGGTTATTGATCGGAATTGGGTTATTTGGATTAATTGCCTCTTTTCACGGTTTACTTTTGGCCAGCGGACGCGCAACTTTCGAATTTGGAAAAATAGGAAACGCACCACACTTCCTGGGACGAGTTCATAAACGATTTCAAACACCTGCAAATGCCCTTTTATTTAACTCTTTATTGGGCATTATCATTCTTTGCACCGGCAAAACAGATCAGATAATTATCATTTCAGTTTTTGGCGCATTAACCTTATATGCTTTTTCGATGCTCTCCGTGATAAAACTCAGAAGAACAGAACCTGCATTAAAAAGACCTTTCAAAGTTCCGTTTTATCCGTTTACGCCTTTTGTTGCCCTTGTGTTGACAATTATCTGTATTGTTGCCTTATGTTATGACAATGGGGTATTATCAATCTACTATTTTGGTATATTGCTATTCTTTTTTCTGCTGTTTAAAATATTCAAAAAATGAGTAACGAAG
>CAIOOC010000398.1 GCA_903859795.1 uncultured Bacteroidia bacterium | reverse complement strand
TTAGATTTAAAGATAAAGATAATAAAGCACTGCTTACCATTGGAATTCCTGCAGGGCTTTACCTTTACGAGGAGATCCTGTTTTGGCGCAAGTTTTTTGATTTTCTTTCCATCAAAACAATAACCAGTGAAGATTATGTAACGGCAGTTAAAGATGGGAAGAATCTGGCTACTGCAGAGTTTTGTTCACCCATTTCAGCGATGCACGGACACGTTGATTATCTTAGCAATAAGGCTGATTATATTTTCCTTCCAGTTTATCTTGATGAATCACGCGATACCAAAACGAACAAACAGTATTGTTATTACACACAATATATTTCGTCGGTCATCTCAGCTCAAAAGAATTTTAAAACAGACATAAAACTGCTTAATCCGGTATTGAATTATTCATATGGCGAGCTTTTTATCAGGCTTGAATTATTCCGGATGTTAAAATCGATCGGAGTAACTAATATCGGACTGATCGATATCAGTACAGCATATGAAAAAGCACGGAAACAGGTTCGCGAAGTCAAGGATCGGTGGAAGGCTCTTTATCCTGTTGAAATAAAGGATGTTGACGACATACACATTATGTTGCTTGGACGCCCTTATACGGTGCTTTCGGCATCGATGAATAATTCCATTCCGGATATCATTGAAAAGATGGGGATCAAAACGTTTTTCATGGATATGCTTCCAGTGACAAAATCTTCGGATACATCCAAATCCGGAGAGCTTGTTAAAGCCATACAATGGAAATTTGCATCCAGGATTCTTCATGCTGCCGATATTGTTTCCAAAACAGAAAATTGTTATCCCGTTCTGATAACCTCATTTAAATGTGCGCCCGATTCATTTGTAATCGAATATTTCAAGGAGATTCTCGACGCCAGTCAAAAGCCCTACCTAATCCTTCAACTCGATGAGCACGATTCCGCAGTTGGGTACGAAACACGTATTGAATCTGCAGTAAGGGCATTCCGCAATCATCGAGAGAGGTGCAAACCGGAAATTGAACAAACAGTTTCCGAAAAAAATAATGAAGGAATCCGGCAATTGGCTAACCTTGAAGTTTCCCCAAATGGTGAATGGCAAATCCATATCAAAAAACTTGTTGCAGAAACTTCGCGTATTCTCAGGAGCCACGCGATCGACTTTAAACTCTTCAGTCGTGTGATTCAGCAGGTTGAACTTTCTGAAGAGCAGTTGCAACATCCTATTTTTAGCGGTGCAAATCATTTAAAAGATAAGATATTGCTGCTGCCAATGTGGGATCCGTATGTCGGACCAATGTTGGAGGCGGTACTTCAGAACAGCGGGATCGATGCGCGCGTGACACCCAACTCCGACGAATCGATCCGTCGGAGCCTGAGCTTCAATACCGGGCAGTGCCTCCCGTTGAATATAATTGTCCAGAATGCCATTGATTATATCGAAGCAAATGGACTTAGCCCATCCGATACCGTGCTGTGGATAATGAAATCCGATCTCTCTTGTAACCTGAGTATGTTTCCATGGTTTATGAAAAAATTACTCGATAGTTATGGGAAAGGAATGGAGCAGGTTTCGGTATATCTGGGCGATATGATCTTCTATGATGTTTCGTTACAAACTGCGATAAATACCTACCTGGCCTATATGTTCGGTGGTTATATTCGCAAAATTGGATGCAGTATACGCCCATATGAAAAACAGGCAGGATTAACTGAGGCGACAATCGGTCAATCACTCGAAATTTTGACGAAGGCTTTTAGATATAATCAGTCCAAAGATCTTGCCCTGAAGAAAATCATGCTGGATTTTGAATCCATTCAAACTGTCAGGTCAGATAAACCCAAGGTAGCCATTTTTGGGGATCTTTATGTGAGGGACAACGACCTGATGAACCACGATCTTGTAAAAACCGTAGAACTAAACGGTGGAGAGGTGATCACTACTCCTTACAGTGAATTCCTGAAGATCGTAGTCGATACCATCACAGAACGGTTTTTCAGAAAAGGACAATATTCGGAGTACGTGAAACTCAAATTTCTCAAATCGCTGATACCGCTTGTGGAAGAGAAGTACAAGAAATATTTTTACAAGTATAATGGTGAAATAAACGGTATCACTTCTGAGGAGACTGACAAATGGTTAAACCGGTTTGGACTCAATATTCTGCATCGGGGTGAATCGCTTGAGAATATCCTCAAAATTCATTCGCTGATAAAAAATCATCCCGATCTGGATCTGTTTATTCAGACTAATCCGTCGTATTGCTGCCCATCACTGGTTACTGAGGCGATGACTTCAAGAATCGAAGAGATAACCGGCGTACCGGTGGTAACAATTGAGTACGACGGCACAACGGGGATAAAAAATGAAGATATCATCCCTTATTTAAAGTACAGGAAGAAAAAATAGAAGGTATCACCTGTCTTTTTCTCTGTGAAGCTCTGTTCTAACTCTGAGTAACGTTGTGTTTAAATTAAAGACGTTTGCAATAGCCTGCACATTTCTAAAACTCTGCCTTTATATCAGCGTTCCCCTTGAAATCGCTGATCAGAACTGATTCATTCAATGCATCATAGATTCCGCCGGTTACCCTGATCGCTTTTTTCCCCTCAGGATGGGGAAGACGGATTATGATATCCCGGGGCTTTGAATTTGAATTGCAGGAGATTGTCGCTTCAATAGCTCCCGATTTTACATGAGAAGTAACCTCCAGGGAGATTGGCCCAAAATAGCTCACTACATTCCTAAGGGTAATATGTTTCCCCTCTTCGAGCCAATTGCGGGGTATTCCGGCTAATAATTTTAACGTCTGATTTTCCTCAAGATACAACATCCATCTTGTCTCCATCAGAAACCAACCTTCTTCGTGCGTTTTGTGTGCACTTACCTGGAATACATGCTCCCAGAAGGTGTAAGTTTCGCGATCGGCAAGCGCTGAAAATGTGTTGTAATAAGTTTTCAAAAAGGGTTTTATCAATCCAAGTTTAAGTTGAATCCAGTTGTGGCGGCTATAATAAGGCTGGCTGAAGGCTGCATTCCGCTGGTAAAACAGTTCGCTGTGATAATTGAACATCATTCTGGAGAGTTGCTCCTCAGGTGCCAGAACTTCGCAAAAAACTAGGTATAAGGGGCCAAGGAGCACGTCGGGCGCAGTAACAGTTCCATGCGAGAAATAAGTTTCAGGAATGAGATGGAGTGCCCTTGGGCCTGCTGCCTCCGTCCATGGAGGTGCGGTCGGACACCAGCTGCCATCGCCAAGCGGTACTACAGGCGAATTGGATATACTGTTTGCCAGGGATATGCGGATATCCTGTTTCCAGTCCGAAGCCTCATTTCCCAGTCTCCCGGCCTGTACCGGATCAATATCCTTCAACATCTCTGCTACCCGGCTAATCCCCAGATAAGCGTAAGCGTTAAGCATATACTGATGAAAAGGGTCTTCCGGATCTGCCACTTTCCCGGCAATCAGACCATATCCTTTCCCCCTCAACTCCTCCTTTCTATTTTCCTCTCTCCATTTAACGAGGAATTCACACGCTTTTAATAACTTCGGTTCTGCCTTTCTTACCCATTCTACATCTTTTGTATATCTGAAATATTCACCCATGCTCCAAAGTGCTGCGCCGGTTTCAACCATATAACCCCCAAAATTCTGGATCATCCCATCTTCATGTTGCTTGTCCAGGAAGTAATTTAATGATCTTCTGGCAAGATCGGGTAATCCCATCGAATTATAAAACTGGATAATCGGGGAACTTTCGGTCCCGATCGGGGAATAAACGCCAATTGAGGGTGCTACCGTTTCTCCAGGCTCATTCCCATAAGTTACAAGATCGAGATGCAATAATCCGGCGCTGATCATTTCGTTGATCCGCTGCTCTGGAACGATTATCTGAGCAGCTTTTGCCAATTTCATTTTCCAGAATTGCTTACATTCTTCAAATCTTTCATTGAACGATTGGTTCGATAGCAATAGGGCCCTTTCGTTGGAAACCGGGGTGTGCGGCACATAAATTTCGAATACCGCTTTACCCTTTGGCTGCAGCAGGATAGCGATCTCTTCGTCGTGCAACGGATGTCCGTTTAGCCGTGAGATGCCAAAAACCCTTCCCGACGGGAATGAAGAGAATCCCGTTTCTCTACTAAACGAGTAAGCATTTTTAATCCACCATCCTGCACCAGGCCTGATTGTCTTAAACCACGCATACCTGGGCACTGCAGAGGTATTGACCGCTTCACACTGATAGTAAAGGACCGTTGATTCCGATTTATTTTTTTCAACTTCGAGCCGGGGTTTCACGAGTTCTTCCTGTTCTCTTGTAAGCATATGCCCTCCGCTGTGCTGGTCGGCAACAAGAAAATCGGTACCCTGAAGTGTATTCAGTGTTAACGGGGACTTCTCAAGTGAAACAAACGCTGTGGAACGATATTCGATATCTTCATCGGTCAGGGTACTATGAAGAATCGGAAGAACTCCATCTTCCAACCTGCGGGTGGTATTTATTGCAACACCTTGTCCACGCCCAACCATATAACCATATTCAACCACCTTGTTTTCCAGTTCAGGCAATTTAACCGGTGATGATGAATCCCGGGGGCGGATCAGGTTCATCTCGCTTGCCGGATTTGTGCGGTTATCGGTCAGTTCGAAGATTCGGATATCGCGGCTGATTCCCAGCCAGGTGGGACAAGGTTGATTGCGCGTATGAACAGCTGCTGAATCAAAACTCTCTTCTGCCCCATCCGACATTTGCCGGATCTTGCTTTTCAGGTTCTGATTCCTGATATCTGACTGAATTCCGGCAAACGAGCGAAGATCCTGATCCTCAGTTACTGCAGCATGATATTCAGGTATACAAATTGGATATTTGCTATTCACATCTCTTAAAAAAAAGGTGAATGGATTCCGAGCAGTTTTGACTCGAATCATTGTGGGGTCGCTTCCAGCGTGATTCTGAACATTTGTAACTGTCACTTCAATCCGTGCATCACCAACAGTCTTAAAGTCAAATGAATTCCCGGTGATTTTCCCCTTCCCATTTGCAATCCTTATCTTTACGAGTTCTCCATGCACAACATCAATGGTCCCTCCGGGTTGACTGTTTTGCCACTCAATTGCGATAGTCTGACTGGACGGGTACTTCCCATTCTGACCTAATGCATTGAAATTAACAATAATGCAGACAAATATACCGATCAATATAGTTT
>CAIOOC010000397.1 GCA_903859795.1 uncultured Bacteroidia bacterium | reverse complement strand
CCAATCATCGAATCAGCCTTAAATCCGAAAATAGTTTCACGTGCAGGTGCCTCCGGGCTATGGCAGTTTATGCATGGAACTGCGAAAATGTACGGGCTCGAAATCAATTCCTACATCGATGAACGAAATGATCCTATCAAATCGACCGATGCTGCTGCACGATACCTAAAAGATCTCTATGCAATTTATGGCGATTGGCATGTTGTAATTGCAGCCTATAACTGCGGTCCCGGAAACATAAACAAAGCAGTACGACGCTCAGGAGGTAAACAAAGCTATTGGGAAATCTACGCCAAATTACCCAGAGAAACCCGTGGTTATATCCCTGTTTTTATTGCGGCAAATTATGTGATGAATTATGCCAGGGAGCATAAACTATTCGCGGTACAGCCTTCCTTTAAAATGCTGACAGACACACTGGTAGTTAATTCCTATCTGAACTTTGAGCAAATAGCTGGCGTCCTGAATATCCCGGTCACAGAAATCAGACAACTGAATCCCCAATATAAGCATGATATTATTCCTGCTAAACCTGATAAACACTTTGTCCTTAAACTTCCAATTGATAAGATAACACCGTTTATCGACAGTCAGGCTCAGATCTTTGCGTTCAACAGAGATAAATACTTTCCCAATAACCAGATAGTCCCGATAAAAGGCGATCGCGGTGGTTATTTTGATACAGAGGGGAAGAAAAAAATCTACTATACTGTGAAATCCGGTGATAACCCACGTTCAGTTGCCAACAAATATAAAATCAGCACCAGCCTCCTGGCTGAGTGGAACCATATCAGACGTAACAGGATTAGAGTTGGACAAAAACTGACCATTTACGTCGATGACAAAGCGCTTGCGTCAAAGAACTCAAAAAAATTAAAAGGAGAAAAAGGTAAAGCCACTAAAGCAATCGTCCTGAAACCGGACGAATCAATTACCGGTCCGAATACAATCGGCGAACAATACACCTTTTACACTGTTCGCCAGGGCGATAGCCTTTATACGATTGCGAAACAATTTGCCGGAGTATCGGATACCGAAATTAAACTTCTGAATAATATTAAAAATGCCAAAGGTCTGACTGTCGGGCAGAAACTCAAGATACCAATTAAGGCATAGCCAAGAAAATAATTGGTTCTTTGACGTTTCATTTGGGTAATATAAATCTTAATCTCACTGTGGCTGGCAACTAGCAGCTGGCAGTTCTTCGATTGGAGAAAGCAGACCCTGTCAGGACAAGTTTAAGAACGAAAATCAATCAGTTACGGGCATTCAAGCTAGCCGCTAGAAACTAAAAGCAAGCTACACTCTTTAACCGATAATCATAAGAGATCCCAATTCATGGTTTAGAAGTTGAGCCAGGGTTATCTGGCTGGGTTAACCCTAAGGAGAGATTACCTGAAAAAACAACATTCGCTTTCACCGATTCGGGACTCAGATAAAGATCAGAAACGGATAGCCGAACCAGTCTGCCGTTTAATTCAAATCCAAAGCCAAGCGGATAATGCCTGATAAGATGGGTAATCTGCCCCTCAATTCCGGAAATATTTGTATTAAATGGTATCGCAATCGAACGCGTAATCGTACGTTCTATTTTCCCATTAAAGAGCCATTTTGAGGAGCGAATTGCCAGATTTCGTGTTTTAATATCAAATTTAAGATCCTTAATCCGGAGCGTGGTATCTTCAGCATGAAAATACGGAACACCGGTCAGGTAAAGAGTTCCATTGATACTCCCCGCTACCTTTGTTTCGACAGCCATCTTTTCATTTGTTCCATAAACCCTGAAAGTTTCAAACCGAATCCGGCGAGTCCCAAAAACAAAAGTAGAATCACCAACCTGTTGTTTAATCATTCGGTTAATTGTGGTATAGGGTATATCGGTCAAAAGATTGATTTTAAAAGTATCGCTCGGCGCTTTTAAGGGTTGAATAAAGGGAAGCGCACTCACCTTTCCGGATGAAGGTAAATTATCGAGCAAACACATCACATCTGAAGTTATTGCAGCGCCAATTCTGATATGTCCTGCCGACCCCTGGATCGGGACAAGGGAGACAGAATAGGGCATGATTGACAGCCATGCATTATAATCTCCAGGAATTTTAAAAGGGTTGAACAGCATGGTCCATCCCTTCTCTGCATATCCTCTGAAATCGAAGCTGCTGGAGCATATTTCATCTATCTGTTTCGAAAATGACTTAAGATATCCGGGCAAAAGGAGGTTTGCTACTATTGTAACCGGAATATCGACACCTCCAATTTTAACCGCAGGCTTTTTAGTCCAGGTATAACCATCAGGAGAAGTAATCGTTTTTATGCTCCAGTCGCGGTTGACAACCAGTTTTGTTTTGTACCTGAGTTTAATCTGGCCAGTATATTCCCACGAATTCAAATAAGGTACATTATATCCGAAGAGTTTCACCCCTTTCTGAAAAGTGACACGTGCAGGCAGCTCCCAGCCCAATTCATTCTCTTCGAATCTCAATCTGACGTCACCAGCTTTCCAGGCCTTCAGCTTCAGATTATCATTGCCGTTGTCAGTAAAACTGGTATCCTGATAAAGAATGCTATCAAGATGTTCATTTATAAGTCTTTCCAGCCTGACAACTTCCAGGTCAGCATATAAATTAATAATCGACGTCTGGGGTTTTTGCAGATTTCCACGATAACTTTCAGCAGGCATCTGAGGTTTAAGCGTATTACACCGGAATAACAGAAAAGCATTAAGAAATATTAAACCGGCAAAAAGAATTTTACGGGCAATCATAATGCGGATATCAATTCCCTGATAATCAAACTCATTTTTGGTTCTGCAAGTCTTGCAACCTGCTGAACCTCTTGATGAGAAATTTCAACGATTTCGCCGGGAACACCACTGTCGGTTATTATTGAAATTCCGAAGACCTGCATTCCCATATGACGTGCAACAATCACCTCAGGAACGGTAGACATCCCGATCGCATCGCCTCCGATAACGCGGAACATTTTGTACTCGGCAGGAGTTTCAAAGGTTGGCCCGGAAACACCCACATAGACCCCTTCCTTAAGATCAATATGATTTTTCATGGCGATCGTACGTGCAAGAGCTATCAAATTCGGATCGTAGGCCTGACTCATATCGGGGAACCGGGGCCCCAGCTCATTTATATTAGGCCCCATCAGTGGATTTGCACCCAACATATTGATATGATCGACAATCATCATCAGATCACCAACCTTAAACTCAGGATTGAGTCCTCCGCTTGCATTTGAAACAAATAACGTATTGATTCCCATTTCTTTCATCACCCGCACCGGGAAAGTTACTGTCTGAAGATCATAACCTTCATAGAAGTGAAACCGCCCCTGCATCGCTACAATATTCCTTCCTCCGAGTCTACCGAAAATCAATTTCCCCTGATGACCTTCAACTGTTGAAACGGGGAAATTAGGTATATCGATGTAATTCAGCGATTTGATGATCTCAATCTCATTAACCAGCCCGCCAAGTCCGGTACCAAGAATAATGCCGGCATCAACTTTAAGCCCAGTTGCTGCCTGAATAAAAGTTGAAGTTTCCCTTATTTTCTTTAACATAGCTAATAATTTTTTTATCAAACTCTTTCCCTGCGTTGTTTAAGAAACTGATTTTTACAGGGATAAAATATAGACTTTGGCGGATAATGTCGGGAATATAGTCAAGATCTCTGAATCGGATCATATCTTTTTCTGTAGTAATGATAATCTTCTTTTGACCTGGAAGAGCATCGAATTTATTTTTAATCGTATCGATATCTTTAGATGTAAACACGTGATGATCAGGGAAGCTCATCTCGTGGATATCGTGCGATCCAATCTTTATGTACTCTTTCAAAGAAGCCGGATTCGCAATGCCTGTAATCATTAAAACTGCCAATCCCTCTGTCAGCTCGACCTTTTGATTGGCAACATCTGCCGAAAAGACTGGTTTTAGTGGTTCATACTTGATTCTCGAAAAATACAGATTCTGATAAGGCCTGATCTCAAGCTCTTTGGTAATTATCCGTTCATCGATAGGTTTTATTTCCGCCGGACACTTTGTAACAATGATAATGGTAGCCCTCGATTTATTGGAGGCCGACTCACGTAAACGTCCATAAGGCAACAGTGAATCTTTAGTGATTAAATGATTATAATCTGTCAAAAGGATGTTGATGCCGGGCGTAACATACTGGTGTTGAAATGCATCATCAAGGAGTACTACAGAAGGTTTATCCGGCATATCGATTAACCTTTTAATCCCTCTTACCCGGTTTGCATCGACGGCAACGAAAATATCTTTAAATTTATTTTTGATTTGCAGGGGTTCATCGCCAACCTGGCGAACCTTTGAGGTTGCCTCTACCATCAGAAATCCGCGGGTCTTTCTTTTATAACCCCGGCTAAGGACAGCTACCTTAAATTTCGATTTTAGTAAATTAGCAATATACTCTGTATGGGGAGTTTTCCCCGTTCCCCCGACAGTGATGTTTCCGATCGAAATAATTGGCAGGTCGAACTCTTTCGATGAGAGCAATCTGAGATTGAAAAGCTCATTCCTCAAGCCAACTATAATGCCATAAATTACTGATAATAATTTCAGAAAAAGATACTTCACCTTTAAAAATAGTATAGCTAATTAATTTCCAGATTATAGGGCATTCTGGCATAGATACCATTTGCGTGTGCCTCGCGTTCAAAATTCTCCCACAAATGGTAAGTTTCTCCGAATCTTGATTGCAGGATACTGTTTTGAATTTTTGTTGAAAAGCTTTTCATCAACTCTTCGAACGTATCCTTTTGTTTTGGTAATTCTCTGATTCTGTAACGTTTAATTTTGGCTTTGGAGGCTGCTAATTTTACTGCATCATTTAAGCCTCCAAATTCGTCTACCAATCCGTTCTGTTTGCCGTTTTCGCCACTCCACACACGTCCCTGACCAATGGAATCTACTGATGCAGTGGTTCTTTTTCGTCCAAGAGCTACGTGCGACAAAAATGTTTCGTAGGTTGATTCAACATATGACTGCATCAGATTCTTCTCGAAAGGGGTCATTTTTCTCGTAATAGATGGCATATCAGAATGCTGGTTTGTAGAAACATTGTCGAATGTGATCCCAATTTTATCGGTGAGTAAACCACTAAGATTAGGGATTGTCCCAAATACGCCAATTGATCCGGTTATTGTTGTTGGATTTGCCAGAATAGCATCGGCACCACAGGCGATATAATATCCGCCTGATGCGGCATAGTCACCCATCGAGACCACAACCGGCTTCACCTTTTGTGCAAGTACAACTTCACGCCAAATGACTTCAGAACCAAAAGCAGATCCGCCAGGTGAATTTACCCTGATTACAATTGCCTTAACAGCCGAATCGGTGCGAGCCTCCCGAATCCCTTTTGATACCTCCTTCGAATCAATCTGATAGGGGCCGTCAGTTCCGGTGTCAATCTCTCCCGAGGCATAAACTATTGCGATCCGGTCTTTGGCAAGCCCTCCGGTTTCAATTGTTTTTGGCACTTTATCATATTCTCCGACAGTAACAATCGGAATTTCATCGTTTACCCCAAGGTCGGTCAGTTTCCGGAAATCAGCCAAAACCTGATCCTTATATTTCAGATTATCAAAAAACCGTTGTTTCAATGCCTTATCAGCCTTTTGAAAGGTCATCACATTATCGGCGTAATGGTTCAGGCTGTCGATGGCTATTTTCCTGCGTTCTGAGATACCCTTCAGCACATGATTCCAGATACTTTTCAGATATACACTTGTTTGCTCACGGTTGGCATCAGACATTTTATCAAATAAATAGGGCTCTACAGCAGATTTGAACTTGTTGTTTTTCCCGCGGATCACCTGCATTTCAATACCAAATTTATCGAAGGCTTTCTTAAAAAAAGTATGCTCAGCATTCAGGCCACGAAAATCAAACATCCCCATGGGATTCATCATCAAACTGTCGGAAACTGTAGCCAGATAATAAGCTTTCTGGGAAATCATATCTGCATAGGTGTAGATGAACTTGCCGGAAGTTTTAAAGTCTATCAGTGCATTTCGAATCTCCTCAACTGTAGCGTAGCCGGCATTAATTTCCGAGAGTTCCAGATAAACCCCTTTAATCCGGCTGTCTGTCTTTGCCTTTTCAATACAACACAGGATCTGATTCAACCCTGTT
>CAIOOC010000396.1 GCA_903859795.1 uncultured Bacteroidia bacterium | reverse complement strand
CTTTTCTAATGAAGAACAGCTAAATAAATTCGTCAGTCAATGCGATGCCATCGTCCACCTGGCAGCTATGAACCGCCATAATGATCCTGAGGTAATTTACAACACCAACCTCGGATTGGTTAAGAAACTCATCTCAGCATGCAAATCAACTAATTCCACACCGCATATCATCTTTTCCTCCTCTACCCAGGAAGAAAACGATAATTTATATGGTAAATCTAAAAAAGAAGGTAGAAAACTCTTTGAGCAGTGGGCCGATAAAAACAATGCTCAGTTTACAGGTTTAATTATTCCCAATGTTTATGGACCGTTTGGTCACCCATATTATAACTCCGTAGTCGCTACCTTTTGTTATCAATTAACCCATAACGAAACACCAAAAATTGACGTGGATGGTGTGGTTAAACTTATTTATGTTGGTGAGTTGGTTAAGCAAATCATTGAAATAATTATCGAAGTTGATACCAGCCATAAAGACGATGTAGTCATCCAGGAAATAAAACTTCAGCATACAACAGAGGTAAGGGTTTCGCGAATCCTTCAATTGCTTCAAGGTTATAAAGCCAATTATTTTGAAAAAGGTGAGATTCCAGCGCTCGACACACCCTTTCACCGAAATCTTTTTAATACATTTCTTTGTTACATCGACCATTCGACCTTCTTCCCTTTTTATCTGAAATTGAATACCGATGATCGTGGAAGTTTTGTAGAAACAATAAAACTCCACAGCGGCGGACAAGTCTCCTTTTCTACCACCGTCCCCGGGATAACAAGAGGTAATCATTTTCACACACGCAAAGCCGAACGTTTTGCAGTTATTAAAGGGAAAGCAAGAATTGAATTAAGAAAAATCGGCACAGACAAAATATTTTCGTTCGATCTTGATGGCTCACACCCCTCATTTGTTGATATGCCCATCTGGCACACACATAATATCACCAACATTGGCACCGATGAGCTCTACACAATATTTTGGATTAATGAGCATTTCGATGCGAATGATACAGATACCTACTTCGAAAATGTGTAAATAGAACGCAGATGACGCTGATTGAACAGATGTTCGCAGATTTTGTAGTATCTTTGATTTATAAATAAAATAGGGATGGTAACAACAATTAAAAAAGGGACTTCACCTTCAGAAATTAAGATAGTTTTAAAAGAGAGAAGTGCTAAAATCAAAAGTCCTGATTTAAGGAAGTATTGTGGTTCCATTACACTTCAGGAAGACCCTGTCAAAATGCAAAAAAAGTGGCGTAATGAATGGGAATAACATTCTTCTGGATACTAATATTGTCCTGTATTTACTTGGAGGAGAAGAAACTCTTATTACTCTCCTTGAAGAAAAAAATCTCTTTCTTTCATTTATTACTCAGCTGGAATTACTTGGTGCCAGAAATCTCAGATCGGATGATATTCTTAAAATCAAGGAATTCATTGCAGAGTGTACCGTAATTGATATTACTCAAGGAATTAAGGATTATGCCATTAACATTCGACAAAAATATCCAGTAAAACTTCCAGACTGTATTATACTTGCAACGTCACTCTGGTTAAATATGCCTTTAATAACTGCTGATTCTGATTTTAAGAAGATTGACATTGCTGATTTAATTTATTTTAAGCGTTAGCACAAACCGAGACAAATAGGTTTTTGGTACAATTCTATACTGATTATATCTTCTCAATCAGCGGCATGTGTCCCGTCCTTTAATGGATCAGTATTTCATCAATTCTTAACCGCGTAAATCCAAAGTACCGAGCCAGCGAGATACTAAAAAAAATAAATCCGCGAAAAACTTGTCCGCCAACCGGCGGATCAGCCTAATCATCGTCACTTGTCCGCCAACTGGCGGATCTGCGCTCTATTTTCATCTGCGTTCTATTCTTTTATATTTTATCCGCGCAAATCAGCCTAATCAGCGTTATCTGCGTTCCATTCTTCTAATTTTATCCGCTGAATCCGCGTCACTTGTGCTGAGCGAAATCGAAGCATCTGCGTTCTATTCATAATCCGCCTTCTATTAAATTTTTAACCGCGTAAATCTGTTTTATCCGCGTTATCTGCGTTCTATTCTATGCAAAAACTCAAACTCCTCACCCTAATCGGCACCCGTCCCGAGATCATTCGTCTCTCAGCGGTTATCAAAGCCGCAGACAAGTATTTCAATCATATCCTTGTCCATACAGGTCAGAACTATGACTACTCCCTGAACCAGGTATTCTTTGAAGACCTCGGCTTGCGTGCTCCCGATCATTACCTCGAAAGTGTAGGAGGAAATCTGGGTGAGACGATGGGAAATATCATCTCGAAGTCGTATGATGTGCTCGTAAAAGAGAAACCCGATGCATTGCTGATCCTGGGAGACACCAACTCTGCACTTGCAGCGATCTCCGCCAAGCGCCTTAAGATCCCCATCTTCCATATGGAGGCAGGTAACCGTTGTTTTGATCAGAATGTTCCTGAAGAGATCAACCGTAAGATTGTAGATCATATCTCTGATATTAACCTCCCCTACACCGAACATTCACGGAGGTATTTATTATCCGAAGGAATCCGCAAGGAGCATATTTTTGTAACCGGTTCCCCAATGCGGGAAGTATTAGAACAACATAAAGATGCAATAGCTAAATCTGAAGTCCTAAAAGACCTTAGCCTACAGCTTAATCGCTATATCCTGGTCTCCGCCCATCGTGAAGAGAACATCGATATTGAGGATAATTTCATCAGTTTAATGACAGCTATTAATACAATTGCAGAGCGTTACCAGCTACCGTTGATCTACTCCACCCATCCGCGGAGTATGAAGTTTATTGAGTCACGCAAATTCGTGTTTCATCCCTTGGTGCGTAATCTCAAACCGTTTGGTTTTCTCGATTACAATAAACTCCAGATGAATGCCTATTGCGTCTTATCAGATTCCGGCACCCTCTCTGAGGAGAGTGCGATGTTGGGATTTACAGGTATATTATTACGTACTTCTACCGAGCGCCCCGAAGTTTTGGATAAAGGAACTGTTGTTGTAGGAGGGATCAAAGGAAATGAGATTGAGCAAGCCATTGAACTGGCTATTGCGATCAAAGAAAATAATGAACCAACAGCTTTAATACCGGATTATACTGATATAAATGTATCAATAAAGGTCATTAAAATTATCCAGAGCTTCACGAGTATTGTGAACAAGGTTGTTTGGGGAAAATAGAATAATAGAACACAGATAACGCAGATTTAACGGATCAACACAGATTTGTTTTTTTATCAGCGAAAATCAGTCCAATCCGCGTCACTTGTGCTGAGCGCAGTCGAAGCACTGCGTGCCATTCGTGCAATTCGTCCTAATTCGTGCAATTCGTATTTTTAAGATCATTCAAAGCTTCACGAGTATTGTGAATAAAGTTGTTTGGGGGAAATAGAACGCTGATGACACAGATATAATAAGATAAACGCAGATTTTAATAGTTCTTATTAGTTGCATTTATACGTGAAAATAGATAGTTTTGATAAAATATTTTTCCAGAATGAAGAATCTGAATCGTACCATATTATGAAAACTCAGGAATACAATAGAACCTTAAATATCCCATTTTACTTTAATGACCTGTTAAAACTCATTAAGACACTTCCAATCCAGGATAAATTAATAATTGAAAAAGAACTGGAAAAAGAAACATTAATTTACCGAGCTAAACGGCTTTCAGAAAGTATTAAAGAAAACCAGTTAGACATGGATAGTATTGTTGCCGAAGTTGCAGAATACAGAAGTGGGAAAAAATGAAGCACAAGATAATTATTCTCGACTTTTAGAACAGGCACCAAAATTTGGATTTAATGCAATAACACTTAAACAATTCGAAGAC
Organism: uncultured Bacteroidia bacterium; assembly: GCA_903859795.1. Taxonomy (GTDB): domain Bacteria; phylum Bacteroidota; class Bacteroidia; order Bacteroidales; family Prolixibacteraceae; genus JAAFHB01. Next base: position 2,466 of record CAIOOC010000396.1, on the reverse strand, counting down.
TATACTTTCGCGTATTAGGCTGCGCAGATCATTCAATTGATTGATTCGGGAATCCGCCAGCGGATCAGCGAAGCTAAATTTGTCCTAATTCGTGAAATCTTTTCAACCTGGACTATACTGATATAAATTTATCAATAAAGGTGGTGAAGATCATCCAAAGCTTCACGACTATTTTGAATAATGTTGTTTGGGGAAAATAGAACGCTGATGACGCGGATACAAAAAGATTTACGCGGATCTTTTATTTTAACCAGCGTAACCTGTGCTGAGGTTGTTGAGCGAAGTCGAAATAAGCGCAGTCGAAGCATCTGCTCAATCAGTGTAACGTGTCCGACTACTGGCGGATCTGCGTTCCATTAGTCACTTGTGCTGAACGAAGTCGAAGCATCTGCGTTCCATTCGATATTAATGTGGCGATCAAAGTAATAAAGATTCTACAGGCTTTTTTTAATACAATCATATACCTTTGTATTTTCATATATTTTTCGAATGAGTTGGACTGAAGAAGTAATACAGAATGTTTGGAACAAAGCCACTAAGGTTGATGGTTATGAACCAGATAAATACCGTAAGGAAGCTTGTGGAGCATGGATAATGCGAGATAAGTTTGGTAAAAATCATAATTATGGATGGGAGATTGATCATATATACCCAATTTCAAAAGGAGGAGATAACAGAATTGAGAACCTTCGTCCGTTGCACTATTTGAATAATCGGAGTAAAGGAGATGATTATCCAAGATATAAAGTAGCTGTAATAGCTAATGGTACGCGAAACGTAGAAGCAGATAAGCATCTGGTTGTCAATGAGCAGACGCAGAAGTATCTTCATATCATTTTTGGGGCTTAATAACTTTATTGCATGAAATTAAATCAGATTAAAATAAAAAAATTATTCGATTTGTATAATTACAATATTGACCTCAGTAACTATGATAATATAAAAATAATTACAGGACCTAACGGCTATGGTAAATCGACTATTATTCGTTTAGTTTATCAATTATATTGTACTAATTTTTACCATTTTTTTAATACGACCTTTGACCAATTTGAATTAGGCTTTGAAAATGAAAAATCTGAATCCTTTATTCTTAAAATTAGAAGGATTGTTATAAAACCAGATAACGAAGTATTTTCGGATGAAGCAATAGCAGAATCGGATATTCAGCTTTATGTTTCGTTAGAAATCAAAGAGAATAATTACGAAGCTATTATCCATAAATCTGTTTTTGAAAAAACAGTAAAGACACTTGGGTTTACTAAAATTGAGGAGGATTTATGGTTGAATAATCTTTCAGAATTATACATATCAACTAATGAACTAATTCGTACCCATCCTGAAATTATAGATAAACAGTTTGATAAAGCCACTGAAATTCTCATGTTTCTTGGAGCCTTAGACGCTGTCATGATTGCAGATCAACGTCTGATACATTCAGGTTACGAAATACGTTCGATAGCCAGAAATAAATTCTACATTAACAAAGTGCAGGTTTTGTTAAATGCCGATAAATTAATCGAAATAATCGCAAGACTTAAAAGCAAATTCAAAGAAGATTTGCAGGGTAGTATGCTAAAAGCTTTCAGTCAAACTCCAGTGAAAGCGATGTCCGAAAGTGATTATAAAATGCATTTATCGAAGCTGAATGATAAAATTAAATTGAACTTGATTCATTTTGGAATAGCTGATGAATCCCAGATAATTGATTATTCTTATCCAGACGAATTAGCAGTGGCAAAAACAAATCTCCTGATTGAATATGAAAATGTTGTAGAGAAAATACTGAATGAAATAAAGGATATTCAACTTTTTGAGCAGTTGATTCAGAATAGTGAGTTTCCTGATAAGGCAATGAAATTAGATACGACTAATGGATATAGTTTTACACTTACCAATGGCACCTTTTTATTTGCAGACAGGTTATCTTCAGGTGAGCAGCATAAACTTATATTATACTTTAAATTATTATTTGAAGCTCAAACAGGAATACTCGTTCTAATTGATGAACCTGAATTGTCGTTTCATGTGGTTTGGCAGTCCACCTTTATTGAGGAACTAAAACGAATTGTAACCCAGAAAAAATTACAGGCTATTGTTGCTACTCATTCACCACAAATTATTGATGGTAAATGGAGCCTTACGAAAGATTTATTTGAACTTAATACGAATAACTAATAACGACTACCTAAAAATAATGCCTCAAACTTTACAATCTGTTGTAAGTCCCTCTGATTTTGCATTGCAATCCATACCTCTATATGTTCTATCCCCGCGAGGTGGTAGTACTACCTTTATTATTGTCGAAAGCGAATATGATCAGCTGACCTATCAAAAGTTTTTCAATTCGAGAAGTACACATATCTATACTTCTGCCCTTACTGAAAAGAACTCTAGCGAAAATTGTGATAACGTAGAAGAAATTGTAAATACATTACAGGGAGGTTCTATAATTTAAATATCAGT
>CAIOOC010000395.1 GCA_903859795.1 uncultured Bacteroidia bacterium | reverse complement strand
GTATGAAGCTAAGAAACAGGTTATTTCGTTAAAGGCTTCCGATCTTCTATGAAAAATTTAGAATTCATTCCTCCTGCCTTTCAGGAATACCAGGAATGGATCGAAACAGACCGAAGAATCGCACTCAGAATTGGTGATCTGATTCGGGATATTTTGAGACATCCTTTCGAAGGTATAGGTAAACCTGAACCATTAAAACATCAGTTTAAAGGATATTGGAGCAGAAGAATAAATCACGAACATCGGCTTATCTACAAAGTTAATGATAATTCTATTGTGATATTCTCTTGCAATTCCCATTATTAAAGCTATGATTTATTGGTAATCCGGGGAGAACAAAGAAAAAAGTGTCCACGAATCCGCCAGCTGGCGGACTAATTTTCACAAATTTCTTTAGATATAGATATTCATCACGCCGTTGGTATGATATCAAAAATTAGTTTTAAAGGTTGATTTCTTATATTCCATATTGGCTCTATTGAATTCAGGCCTAAATCTCCTCTATCACGTCCCCGAGGTGATGCTCATTTGAATCCTATAAATCTGTGTTAATCTGTGGTAATCTGTGGTAAAAAATAAGGTTTGTGGTAACCTGTCCGCCCGCTGGCGGATCCGTGGTGACAAAAAGCACCGGTAACTCTACAAAAAAATAAAAATTCAAAATTGCGATGACAAAAACATTAAAATACGTCGTACAAAAAGAAGGCAAATACTATGTTTCTCAGTGTCTAAACGTTGACGTATCAAGTTTTGGAAATACGATACAGGAAGCAATTGACAATTTAAATGAAGCCTTGATGCTTTATTTTGAGGACAAGGAAGCCCTGTTCACAATCACGCCAATTCAGGAAACGATGATTGGGGAAACACGATTACATGTCTAAGTTGCTATCTTCGGGGCAGATTATCAGAACTCTGATAAATTTTGGGTTTGTATTTGTCTCACAACGCGGAAGTCACCAAAAGTATCAAAAAGGAGGCTATACTGTGATTATTCCTTCACCCCGAAAAGAAATTCCGGTTGGTACTTTCCGTTCAATCGTTCGACAATCCGGGCTTACTGTTAATGATTTTATTGAAAAAAAATAAACAACAGATTAAAATAAAATATAAACAACCTAAAACAATACATATTTAGGTCCGCTTGCGGACCTGCAATTTCTAATCTGTGTCATGTTTGGCAAAAAACCGACATCGATTCTTACATTGTTTCAGAACGTGAATCATGGGATTAAGTCCAACGATGTAAAACAAAATCGAAGTATTCGTATTGGATGAACTTATTAAAAAATAACGCTGCAAATATCAAAGCTTGCATTGAATCACTTTCGGTCAACCACCCATGGGCTGACGGACTACAGATTAATCATCATTTAAAAATAGGCATTAAGCAAAAAGACCATTAACTTTGTCTAACATCGCTTCGTGCAATTAGCTGCGCTGATCCGTCAGCTGACGGATTCGTGAAAATTAGCTTCGCTGAACTTCGTTTCGTGAAAATTAGTCCGCCAGCTGGCGGACTAATTTTCACTAATTTCTAAAGATATAGATATTCAGAATCTTTTCTCTTAAATAGAAATTCGACCATTTGATTTCAAGTTGTTTGAGTACTTATAATTTATTGATAATTTCTGTCCACTTTTTTTGTTCACTTTTTTTGTCCACTAATCCCGCATGTGCGGGACGAATTG
>CAIOOC010000394.1 GCA_903859795.1 uncultured Bacteroidia bacterium | reverse complement strand
GCTCCTGTTCGTTGGCTGTTACTGATTGTCATTGCTTATTATATGGTTTATTCCTTTCTCTTGATTCTCTCAACTATTGGCAAAATTTATATCCTTCTTCACTTGGTGCATTTGATTTCCACAACTGCCACGCCGACAAAAATAGCTATTTCAATGAATCAAGTCTCAAAGGAACTTTAATTTTTGATTTTTTTGAATGGTAATGATTAAAAAGATCCCCCAAAGTATCGAATTCTTCTCTAAAAGAAAGCCCAAGACCTTGCTTGTACAGTGAAGTATCATAAATCAGATCATCGTTTGCCCTGTTGTATGCTTTAAGTTGTAATTTGCCTGATTTATTGAGCTTTACAAAAACTTCAACCTCACCAACAACCGGATTGGCAGTATTTGATTGTAAATTGCTGTTGTTTCCGATATTCCCATTAATAGTTACCCTGTCGTTCAGGATTTGTGTACTCAATGCAAATTCCATCTGATTCGTATTTACTTGATCTCCTGGACGATAGTTGAATCCAATATCGAAGTCATTACTGATTTGTGACAACCAATTGGAAAGTTGGTTTGAAAGTATATCTGATGTTGTTGATCCTACAACACTTCCGGTGCTGGACTGAAAATCCTGTCTGCCTCTCAGGTATTCAGGAGTAAAAAACTGTCCCATCACCATTAAGGATACCATCTGTCTGTTAATATCGTCTTGTGTGCTGATAAACTGTTGCAGTTCATCTTTGGTCCTTTCATCGGCAGTAGGGAAATTTATATCAAATTTTACAACAGGGTTAAGCAGTTTTTTAGAAAGATTAATTTTGCACTGAACAGGAATCCTTCGGGAATTATCGTTCTGATTATAATTGAGTAAAAGGTAATTTATCGGTGCCTTTAATGTATAGAGTGCATCAAGATCAACTATGGCACCGTAAGGGTCACCATTCCATGAAATCAGCCCTCCCTGTTCAATATGAAACTTTCTGACCAGAACATTTTGCAGCGTGAACATATAATCCCCTTTGTCGATTTTATAATCTCCATACATTAAGAAGTTTCCCTCCTTATCATATTTAAACCTGAGATCACCAGAGCCATATCCGTTTATTGCATCGCCAACGGTGGAACGAAAGATCATTTGCACTTTGGCATCAGGGGTTGCTGCCACATCCAGATTTACTTCAAGGCCTCCTGTATCAATGACTCGTGCAAGGGAATTATTTTTATGCTCCAGAGTATCGGCATTTACAAATCTGATAAAATCGTACTGATTAACCGATTCCGGATTTTCAATAGGGACGTAAAGTTGGGTTCCAGGCTTTGTTTTTAAAGAAATATCCATATGAATACTTGCCACTTTACCATAAATTTTGATCTCTCCAGCTGCATGCCCCAAACCATAAAAGTAGTTGTTGTCGCTTGTAGTGGTATTCAAAACCATAATATTATCCGTAGTGGCAACCATATTATATGTCATATGATTGAACAGGTTGTGTGTAATTGTACCATTGAATCTTGCCTTATTCTTTTCTGCATCATTTACCAGAATATTTTTAAAGTTTATCGAATCACCTGAGAACCTAACAGTATCATTCAGTGAATAGATTACTTTCGTATAATCTATTCCGATTTTTGCATTTGAAACCGCAACCTTTCCGTTGAATTTTGGCTCTGAAAGTTTACCTGTAATATTTACCTGTCCGTTCCCTTTTCCTTCCACTTTATTTGCAAAACTACCCAGAATCGGGAGCAAAGTTTCCAGAGGATAGTCGTTAAAAGTGGCACTATAATTTATGCTGTCGCCATTAGGCTGATAATATCCTTTTAAGTCAAAACCTGCCTTTGAATCCTTTACAAGTTTAAGCGAGGTATTCAGCTTCTCTTTATCCTGGTCCCAGGTGTTATCCAACATGATATCGCCGAAGTTTTTTTCAAGGTAAGTAAAGTCCGAAACTTTTAAGCGACTGGTGAGAAACAACGAGTGATAAGGATCGGCAATTGCTGTTGTGCCGTTTAATTCACCAAATATTCCGATCTCTTCTCCAAGTAACAAATCGAGATTGCTTAACCTGACTTTTGTAAACTCAATATTGATTTTATCTGATGTGTTGTCAGCAACCTTACCAAAGATTCTGAATCTCTCCTGTTTATGATGAATATTAAAGTTATCAATTGCAATTGAGGTAGAATCAATATAGAGATGACTCTTTTCAATCTGCCATAACGAATCGCCAAGCCAAATCTTTGAGGGGTTGAGGTAGAAGTCCGCTAGGTTGTTCCCAATTTTGTTTTTAGAAAAGATTCCGAGAAAATCAATTTTCCCTGAATAGGTTGGAACAGCTGTGTTATTCCAGTTAATTGTAGTATTAAGACTGTCGTGGGCGAGCTTGTTGTTGATGGAAAAATTTTCTACTGAAACAGCCCCACCGAGCACGGCATCCTTACTTCCAACTCTGAAAACCCAGTTGTTATCAATGTTTCTTGAGTTGATTGTTATGCCCTTTGCCAGGTGTTTATTGAAAAGCAATTCATTAACAGCTCCATCCATATTCAGGATTTTCTTTTCCGAATCAATACTTCCTGTAAGTATTACGGGTGATTTGACAACAAGGCCTGGAACAAAGAAACTTCCCAGTTCTTCTGCTTTTTTTATCCGGATATCAAATTGAAATGCATTTTTACCAGTCGAGTTTCTCTCCGAAAAGGGAAGCTTAGCTGAGGGAAGATAATGATGGAGATAATCCCTGAATGTCAGATCAAATTCTCCAAACAGGTATTTACCATCTATTGTTATATCAGCAATATCAGACCTTAGAGTGATATTATTCTTTTCTTCACTATTTGAGGTTTTTAAAAGTAAATCATTAATAATAAGAGCTTTATTGT
>CAIOOC010000393.1 GCA_903859795.1 uncultured Bacteroidia bacterium | reverse complement strand
GTTTCGGGAGGGGAGGCGAAGAAACTCACAGATACTGCTGAGAAAGAATCCGAGGAACAATGGCGACCCGACGGAAAGAAAATTGGGTTTATCTCTTCGCGATCCGGAAGTGATCAGCTATGGGAAATGAATCCTGACGGAACAGAGAGTAAACAGGTATCCAATGTGGCTGACGGCATTTCAGGATTTAAATATTCGCCTGATCTAATGCATGTTCTGTATATTAAATCTGTTAAACTTGACAAAAATATTCATGATCTTTTTCCCGACCTGCCATTGGCTAATGCCCGTCTTGAAACTGATTTGATGTATCGGCACTGGGACAGCTGGCACGACTATACCTACCAACATATTTTTGTTGCGAAGTATAGTGAGAACGGATTATCTGATGATAAAGATATCATGAAGGATGAGCGCTTTGATGCTCCAATGAAACCCTGGGGTGGAACCGATGAGATGAACTGGAGTCCTGATGGGAAAACACTAGCTTATACCTGTAAGAAATTGGTAGGTAAGGCATATGCAACATCCACGAATTCAGATATTTATTTGTATAATTTGGAATCCGGAGTTACCTCTGATCTGACAGAGGGGATGATGGGATACGATAAGAGTCCTGTTTATTCGCCTGACGGGTCAATGATTGCATGGGAGAGTATGGCCAGGGACGGATACGAGGCAGATAAAGTCCGGCTTTTCGTTGAGGATTTAAAAACCGGCACCAAAAAGGATTATTCCTCTGGTTTTGATCAGAATGTTCAGGGTCTTACGTGGAGCAAAGATGGTAAATCAATCTATTTTATTTCTGACATTCATGCCACCGACGAAATTTACCGGCTCGACCTTACAGATGGGAAATTTACCCGCATCACCGATGGAGTTCATGACTATAAAAATGTATTTATTGCAGGTAATCAATTGGTTGCTCCTAAAGTTTCCATGTCGCAGCCTGACGAAATATACCGTGTTGATCCTGTTTCAGGAAAAGAAGAGGCGATTACAACAGTCACAAAAGGTATTATGGATCAGCTTACTTTTGGCAAGGTGGAGCGCAGGTGGATTGCAACCACGGACAAAAAGAAAATGCTGGTTTGGGTAATCTATCCCCCGCATTTTGATCCTGCAAAGAAATATCCGGCCTTGCTTTATTGTGAGGGTGGCCCGCAAAGTACTGTAAGTCAGTTCTGGTCGTATAGATGGAACTTCCAGATGATGGCGGCAAACGGTTATATTATCGTTGCTCCTAATCGTCGCGGACTTCCGGGCTTCGGACAGGAGTGGAATGAACAGATTTCTGGTGATTATGGCGGTCAGAATATGAAAGATTACCTAACGGCAATCGACACCCTGGCGAAAGAACCATTTATTGACAAAAACAGGCTTGGAGCGGTAGGCGCAAGTTATGGCGGCTACTCGGTCTATTATCTGGCTGGCCATCATCAGAAAAGATTTAAAGCCTTTATTTCGCATTGCGGTATTTTTAACCTGGAGGCGATGTATTCGACTACCGAAGAGATGTGGTTTGTGAACTGGGATAACGGTGGCGCTTACTGGGATCTGAACAATAAGGTTGCACAAAATACCTATAAGAATTTTTCTCCCCATAAATTTGTACAGAACTGGGATACACCTATCCTTGTTATTCATGGTGAGAAGGATCTCCGCATTCCATATACCCAGGGTATGGGTGCCTACAATTCTGCAAAGTTAAAGGGTATACCTGCCGAATTCCTGTTTTTCCCGGATGAAAGTCACTGGGTATTGCACGCCCAAAATGGCATTCTCTGGCAACGCGTTTATTTTCAGTGGCTTGATAAATGGCTGAAGTAGGAGGGAACGAAGGAATGAGGGAACTAAAAAATTAAAGTATTTCAGAATGTATTATCAGAACAACTTTTAAAGGATTGCAACGAACTTATTGTGATACTTGCTTCAATCCTAAAATCATCAAAAGAAAATAAAAAGAAAACCAAGGAATAAAACCAAACATAGACTAACGATCACTTCATTCTTTCATTCTTTTATTCTTTCATTCATTAGTTTTATGACCTACCGTACTTCAGGAATACTTCTCCACCCAACCTCACTGCCAGGCAAATTTGGAATAGGATCGCTTGGGTTGGAAGCCTATCGTTTTGTAGATTGGCTTGCAGCCTCGGGCCAGAAAATCTGGCAGATCTTACCACTTGGCCCTACTGATTTTAGTCATTCACCGTATCAGTGTTATTCGGCCTTTGCCGGAAATTCAGATTTGATAGATCTTGATGAACTGGTTGAGACCGGATTATTAAACGGAGAGCTTCCCCATCCCACAAAATCGTTTCCGCTTGAAAGTGTCGATTACCATCGTGTCCGTAAGTTCAGGGAGCCTTATCTTCAAAATGCGTTTCATCGCTTCCGTGAAATCGGAGGATTCGGATGGGACGACTACCTTAGATTTTGGGATGAAAACAGTTGGTGGCTCGAATCATGGTCACTTTTTTATGCCTGCCGAAAAAATCTTAAAGGGAAAGACTGGAGTTATTGGGAGGAAAATCTTGTAAAGCACAAGCGTGATTCGCTTAATCTTTATTTTAGAACATATCGTGAAGATGTTGAATATCAGCGATTTTTGCAATTTCTCTTCTTTAAGCAATGGTTTTCATTAAAAAGGTATGCCAATAGTCTGGAAATTAAAATTTTCGGAGATATACCGCTTTATGTTTCCTATGACAGCGCCGATGTCTGGGCGAATCAGGAGCTTTTTATGCTAAATGAAAAGAAAAAACCGGTGATGGTGGGAGGCGTACCTCCAGATTATTTTAGCACGACAGGGCAGCTTTGGGGAAATCCGTTGTTTGACTGGAAAAAGTTGCACGAAAGACATTATGATTGGTGGATTGCCCGCTTGCATTTTAATCTTAAACTTTTCGATCTGGTCAGAATTGATCATTTCAGAGGTTTTGAATCGTTTTGGGCGGTTCCGTATGGTGAAAAAACTGCAATCAATGGCGAATGGCTCAAAGCCAATGGGGATGCAGTTTTAGGACTCTTGCAAAGCCAGATTGGTCATTTGCCTATAATTGCTGAAGATCTTGGGACCATAACTGACGAGGTTCATCATTTGCGAAAAAAATATCATCTTCCGGGAATGAAAGTGTTGCAGTTTGCCTTTGCTTCAGATGGCAGGAATGAACACCTTCCACACAACTACGACACAGATTTTGTGGCTTATACAGGAACTCATGATAATGATACAACTGCAGGATGGTTAAAGAAGGTGAAAGGTGAGGAGCGCGAATTTCTTCGTCATTATTTCGGTTCGACAGGAATTGATTACTGGAAAATGATCAGGACAGTTCTGGGCTCTACTGCAAATATGGCAATTATTCCCATGCAGGATGTCCTTGGTCTGGATTCAACCGCCCGAATGAATACCCCGGGAACAATTGAAAGTAACTGGAACTGGAGGTTAGCAGAATCGGCAAACCTGAAGGAGTGCGGAGAGAAATTAAAAGCATTGACAGCGCTATATAACCGAAAGTAATGCTTCAATAAATTTCTCAGGTTGTTCAGCATGCAACCAGTGACCAGCATCCTTAATGTCGATTACCCTGGCTTCGGGGTATATTGCCTTTATTCCGGGCAGATCACTATCCGAAATATAATCAGAATTAAGTCCGCGGATAAAAGTTACCGGATAACCAAGGATGGGCCGTCGGTCGTCAAACCATTCACTGTTTACGCCACTTGTAATTGAAACCAGAGCATGTTTCAGAACCGGGACATTAATTTTCCACTCAAAATAATCATCTTTATTCCGGTGGATATTTTTAATCAGAAATTGCCTCAACGTTGGATTGTGTAATTTTTCGGCCAAAAAGTGATCGATCTCTTTTCGTGATGAAACCGCTACCAGGTTCAGCTCTTCCATTAAACCGAGGATCAGTTCATGCTCCATCACAGTTTTATAGGGAATATCTATCTTATTGTAACTTTTTGGGGCAATATCTGCAACTATCAATCCTTTCACCAGCTCCGGATATTCCGCGGCAAACATCATAGCAACCTTGCCACCCATGCTGTGGCCTAAAACTGTTGCTTTCTGAATATGGTGGTCATGAAAAAACAAACAAAGATCGTCCACCATGTCCTGGTAAGTGTGGGTAGTTGTATGAGGTGAGTGTCCGTGATTCCTGAGGTCAGGGATAAAAACGGTAAATCGTTCTTCGAGCTTTCTGGCGATCGAAAGCCAGTTATCGGAAGCACCATAGAGTCCGTGAAGGATAATAACTGGATCTCCATGACCTGATTTTCTGAATTTTAGAATTGCAGGCATTACCTCAGGCACTCTTTATATTTAAGTATTGTGAGTTCCAAACCCATATAGAGCGCATCAGCAATTAAAGCATGGCCAATGGAAACCTCGAGCAGATTCGGAATGGATTGATTGAAAAACTTCAGATTTTGAAGGCTCAGGTCATGCCCGGCATTCACTCCCAGGTTGAGTTCTTCAGCTCGCTTTGCTGCCAGGATGAACGGTGCAATTGCCTGATCCGGATTGAAAGGAAAGGCTGACGCAAATGGTTCGGTATAAAGTTCGATACGATCAGCTCCAATAAGAGAAGCTCCTTCTACCATTGTTACATCTGCTCCAACAAATAAAGAGACCCTTATACCTGCCTCTTTCAACTCTGCGACCACATCGGTCAGTAAATCTTTGTAGGTGATTGTATCCCAGCCGGCATTTGACGTTATTGCGTCGTGGGCATCGGGAACAAGCGTCATCTGATTTGGCTTGACTTCAAGTACCAGATCAAGAAGAGAGCGATTCGGATAACCTTCAATATTGAATTCTGTGGTAATTATTGGTCTTAAGTCTCTTACGTCAGAATAACGAATATGTCTTTCGTCGGGTCTGGGATGCACTGTGATCCCTTCGGCCCCAAATTCTTCACAATTTATAGCCGCGAGTTTAACATTAGGGATATTTCCCTGGCGGGTGTTTCGCAGTGTTGCTATTTTATTTATATTTACGCTTAAACGTGTCATAGATTTCTTTCACTGATTTGGTGTGCAATTTACAACTTTGAATCGATTTTTATAACAAAAAAATGCAAATATCGTGATAGCCGAAAATCTGATTTCTGAATCGATACCTACGGTCTCCCCTGACGAGATTGGTTCTAAGGTGCTAACATTGATGGAGATATTTCGTGTTTCGCATCTTCCTGTTGTTGTTGGGAAAGAGTATTTTGGTGTTGTATCGGACAAGGATATTTATGATACCGAAAACTTTGATGAAAAGATTGAACGGTTTCTAACACCGATCCTTCTGCAACCTCATGTGCATGTTAATCAGCATATTTTTGAGGTTGCTGGTGTAGCCCTTGGCTGCGGTGTCTCGATTGTTCCTGTTCTTGAACCTGACCATTCTTATCTTGGATCAATTAGTCGGACCGATCTCGCGTTTAAACTGGCAGAGCTGTTTTCGTCAAACGAACCTGGGGGAATTATTGTCATTGAAAGTACGGAAGTTAATTATTCTCTTTCTCAGATAGCTCAGATT
>CAIOOC010000392.1 GCA_903859795.1 uncultured Bacteroidia bacterium | reverse complement strand
TTGCCAATTCATTTCCAAATAAATCAGAAAAAGAACGCCATCTGATTGCCTTGAAATTCTACCACCACCTTTGTGATTGCTTCCTTGAAACGCTCTATTTCGATTGGATCTCAGACAAAAAAGTGAGACGAAGGGTGAAGTTTCTTAATCCTGAATTAGCCAATGATTATATGGACAAGGGAAGAACCGTAATAATCCTGATGGGACATTATAATAATTGGGAATGTTTTAACAATTGGGGATTGCATTCCAGCCATAAGTCGTACGCAATTTACAAGAAGCTTAGAAACAGAGCTTTCGAAAAATTCTACATCCATTTACGAAGCCGGTTTGGCTCATTCCCGCTCGAACGGGCAATGACTTTTAGGCAATTAATGGAAGATATACAAGGTGGAATACCCAGCCTCTCACTTTTCCTGATTGACCAAACACCAAGGGTACACGATATTCAATATTGGACAACTTTTCTGAACCAGGAAACAGCAGTGCTGGTGGGTCCTGAAAAAATCGCTGTAAAACTTAACACCGTCGTCATATTTGGAAAGACGAAAAAAGTGAAACGTGGATTTTATGAGGTTGAATTTGTGCTCATTACAGAGAGTGCAAAGGCTTGCTCTAAATTTGAAATCACTGAAAAGAGTACACGTATCATGGAAAAACTTATCGAAGAAAGTCCTGAGTTCTGGTTATGGTCCCACCGGAAATGGAAACATTTGCGATCGGAAATTGAACCACAAAACGCAGTTGACGTTGTCGTGGAAAATGTTTAGAAAGTGAAAAGAGTTACGAATCTACAGAAATGCGTATAAAGCTCTCAATCGTTATATTAAACTGGAATGGAAGTCACCATTTGAGACGGTTTTTACCTGGAGTCGTAAAATATTCCAGCTACGATTGGTCTGAAATCATTGTGGCAGATAACTTCTCAGACGATGATAGCCGCTCGGTTATCGAGATGGAATTTCCACAGGTGAAGCTGATGCCTCTGGATAGGAATTATGGTTTTGCTGAGGGATACAATCAAGCCTTAAAACATCTTAATTCAGACTATTTTTTGCTGCTGAATTCCGACGTTGAGGTCACCGAAAACTGGTTGCATCCTTTGCTTAAAATAATGGATATTAATCCATTGATAGGGGCATGTCAGCCTAAAATATTATCGCTGAATCAACCTGAAAAATTTGAATATGCCGGTGCCTCTGGTGGATTCATTGACCATTTCGGATATCCATTCTGCCGGGGCAGGATCTTAAATTCGCTGGAAGTAGACAACGGACAGTACGACAACCCGATTTCAGTTTTCTGGACAAGTGGGGCTACAATGCTTATCAGGGCAAAACTCTGGCACGAATCGGACGGTTTTGATGCCGATTTCTGGGCCCACATGGAAGAGATAGACCTGTGCTGGAGATTAAAAAACAGGGGATTTCATATGGTAGTTGTTCCTGAGTCGAAAGTCTTTCATCTTGGCGGTGGAAGCCTCCCCTACGGCAGCCCACAGAAGATATATCTCAATTTCCGGAATAACCTTTTTCTTCTTTATAAGAATCTCCCAAAACAGCGGCTGTACCTGACAATTCTGTTCAGAATGGTACTCGATGGTGTTGCAGCTGTTCAATTTCTGTTAACAGGGCAGTTCAATGCCTTTGTCAAGGTTCTGGGAGCACACCGCGAATTCTACAAAAGTCTGGGAAGATTACGAAGAAAAAGGGAGGTTCTGCTGCCTAATGTCACCCACGTTAATCATCCTGAAATCTATAAAGGAAGTATTATCTTTGATTTCTTTTTGGCCAAAAAACGGAAGTTTTCAACCTTAAACTTTCCAATCGTTGGGGTTAAGTAATTGAAAATATTAGAATCGCCAAAAAGATACCCAAACACTAAGGTTCACAAATAATTGATTGATAATCTGTTTCATAACTAATGAATTAATAAATAATGCGTATAACCTCCGAAAACACCTCTGCACTCTTTATCGATTTTCAGGAAAAGCTCTTTCCTGCTATGTATGATAAGGAGAACTTATTGAAAAACAGCATAATGCTTTTGGAAGGGTTGGCTGTTCTGGGCATTCCAATTACATTTACACAACAATATACGAAGGGTTTAGGTGCAACAATCGAAGAGTTAAGATCCCTTGTTCCTGGCTTTGCTCCGATTGAAAAAACAGACTTCAGCTGTTTTGGAGCGGTAGAATACCGCAACTTTCTTAGTCAAAATACAGGCAAGATGATTATTCTGTGTGGTATTGAAGCTCATGTTTGTGTTCTGCAGACGGCCGTTGATTTAAAAGAGGAAGGATATCATCCAATTGTGATAACGGATTGTATCACTTCACGTTCCTCACACAGTAAGGCAGGAGCATTGGAACGGTTCAGATATGAAGATATTATGATGTCAACCTGCGAATCAATCTTGTTCGAGCTCACCCGTACTTCGAAATCTGAAGTGTTCAGGACAATCTCAACGTTGGTGAAATAAATCCGAAAGAAACAATTCTACCCAATGTTGCTGACTCAACTAAAGATTACTTATTCTCAACCCTTTGGACAATAATCCATAAAGAACAAAACGATGTATAGCTGGCGTTTAAAATTCGATAACTGTTAAGCAAATTAATCAGGAAGGAAATATTTAAAATCTGAATGTGTTCGTAAAAAGTATATCAATCTTCAGATATGTATCAGATTTGACCGAGGACCTTTTCCGGAAACTATTTCACTTTTTACAAAGAACTTATTTTATTATAAATTGTTCTTTTCATAACTAATTATTACGTGCAGTACCTTTTGGATAAATGAATATCCGTCTGATTTATCAGTAATTAATGAAAAAGAATTGGATTTCAACGATAAATTAAAAATAATGTGGAGTCCGGCGACCACTCAAAAAACGGGGCGATACCGAAAAGCCAGACGAGTAGGACAAATTTTCAATTAAAAATCATGGAAGTAAAAGTCAATTTGATCGCAGTATTGGTTTCAGTGGTTGTAAATTTTGTTCTTGGATTCATCTGGTACACGCCACTTTTTGGAAGAGTTTGGGGGAAGGAAATGGGTTATGACCCCACAGTGAAACCTGAGAAATCAGCCATGTTTAAAGGAATGGCATTTATGGTTATCGGCAACTTCCTTTTCGCATGGGTATTTGCTCATAATATCGCTGCCTGGGAATTTGTTCCTGGTATGGCTGATATGGGATCTTTGTCCAAAGTTTTAAGCGCTTCGATATTTACCTGGTTGGGCTTTTATTTTCCTGGCCAATTGGGCGCTACTGTTTGGGAGAAAAATTCCTGGAAACTTTTTGCGATAAATACAGGATACAGTCTGACTTCCTTATTGGTAGTAGCGTTCATTCTTACAATATGGAAATAGACTGGGAACTGTTTGAATGAAAAAATTAGTTGCCATAATTTTTATACCCCTGCTGGCAATTCTTTTGTGCACCTGCATCTATTTCAACTCTGTCGATAGGAAATCAGTTTCCTGTGATCCTGGTTCTTTTAAAGAGCTTTCCGGATTCATAGACAAAATAAAAGCGGTAGATAATCATGCGCATCCGAATACCATTGAACCTGATGACAAAGGTTCTGATGCATTACCTCTTGATGGATTCGGTCCTATTGAACTGCCGGTAAGAGTCAGGCCAGAAAGTCAGGTGTGGCTTGAGGCTGCCAGGGCTCTCTATGGGTTCGCCGGTTCGGAATTAAACCCCAAAGAGATTAAAGTTTTAACAGGTCTCGAAACTCAGATGCTGAACAGTAAGAAGTTGAAATTTCCTGAGTGGGCGCTTGACCAGGCCGGTATCGAGGTAATGTTTGCGAACAGGATTTTCATGGGCTCCGGTATCTTTTCTCCACGGTTTCGATGGGTTGCATATATTGATGCGCTTTTATTCCCCCTTTCAACAAAAGCTGAAGCACATTCGACACCAGATCGTGAACTTCTGTTCCCGATGGAGGATGCACATTTAAAGAATTTCCTTTCAGAAGTCGGGCTATCGAAGCTGCCTTTCACGCTCGATGATTACCTGAAAAATGTAGTGACTGCCACACTTGAAGCTCAACGTAAAGGGGGTTGTCTGGCGTTGAAATTTGAAGTATCATATCTTCGTTCACTGGATTTTGATAAGGTGGAGCAAGCGCCTGCCTCGAAAGTTTACTCTCAATTTGTCAAAGGCGGAGAGCCATCTCATGAAAAATATAAGATGCTCCAGGATTACCTCTTCAGGTATATCGCACGTGAGGCGGGACGACTTGGAATGGCAGTTCATATTCATTCGTTTACCGGTGTCGGTGATTATTTTGTGGCGGCAGGTTGTGACCCGCTGCTTCTAGAGCCTGTGTTCAATGATCCTGAACTTCGCAAAACAAAATTCGTAATAATCCATGGAGGGGGTTACTTTTCGAAACATACGAGTGCCATGCTATGGAAACCAAATGTTTATGCAGATATATCGTTATTGACTCAACTTTGGACTCCTGATCAGGTAGCCTCTGTACTCAGAGATTGGCTCTCACAGTTCCCGGAGAAAGTTCTTTTTGGTACAGACGCTGTCGCTTTCGGACCCGGGCTTGGCTGGGAAATGAGTGCCTGGGTAGCATCAACTTCAGGAAGAAAAGCACTAACCATAGCCCTTTCAGCAATGGTAAAGGATAATGAAATCAGTTATAATCGTGCTAAAGAAATTGCAACCATGGTCATGCGTTCAAATGCTGGAAATCTGTATAATTTAGGTCTTAAATAAAATGAATGCTGAGTATAATCTGACCTTTTTCCCAACCGCTTTGGATTTCAGGGAGTG
>CAIOOC010000391.1 GCA_903859795.1 uncultured Bacteroidia bacterium | reverse complement strand
AATATTTATATCACAAAGGTATATCATAATTGTATATCATATGCGATTTAGCACCTGCTTTTTTCATAAAATTTAAGATTGAACCAGGCTCAAAGTGCCTTATTAAAAACAATTGAATTAAATGATTCCCCTTTGAGAGGAGCAGTTATGGATTTGACCCCGACTTTAAACGTAATTGCAATCTCTTTGTCTGAATCATTCTGGACAACCACCACAATACTCTGATCGGGGTTCCGGAATGCCAGCAGATTTTCAAATTTCCCCTTTATACGAAGAAGCTTTGCACCGGGTTGCACATAATGGCTTAAATGTTTCATGAGATAATACTCATGATTAAATTGAAATGTTTTGCTGGCGGCATCGACGGTGATTAAGGAATTCTGCGTCCAGCCCCACCTGCTGACACCACCTTTTAACAACGACAGATTCCAATACATATAGGCATTGGCGCCGCTATTTAAATAATGTTTCATCAAAGACCAGGTATATTTACAATATTTCCAGTCATTCTTTCCGTCACCGCACTCCTGTTCCGACTGGAAAAGTTTCAGATCGGGATATCTTTTGTGTACCACTGAAATAGCACCCTTACCTGCCCATTGGAATCCTACACCCTTTATATACTTCCTGGCAAAGGGGTCATTCAGCATAGTATCCACGAGCGCCTCAGCCGGGCGTTCCACTGTCCCAAACATGATGTCAACATTTTGTTTATTCATTGCAGGACCCAGATATTTTCCCACAAAAGTTGTCAGACTTGCAGAAGTCCAAATACAGCTTGGAAAAGGCTGGCACGAATTAAATTCGTTCTGAGGCATAATCATTGAAACGGGGATTCCCTGTAATTTGTATGATTCTATAAATCTGGAGAAATAAAGAGCGTATGCTTTAAAGTAAACGGAATCCTGAATAAACGAATTCACCCCTTCCCTCCCTTGTTTGTCAGGAGAAAGATGGTTGTCAAATTTTCCATCAAGACCTGGCCAGATCACATGACAGGCGTAATGTTTGTTATACTTCATCCACGAAGGTGGACTCCAGGGAGAGGCCCATATTTTTAATCCGGGATATTGTCTCTGAGCCGCTATAATGAATGGAACCAATGTTTCAAGATCATGACTGATCGAGAAATTCTTCATTTCAAAATCACCTTCGGTTTCATCGTATGAATACCAGTCACGCGAAAAATCGTTTGCCCCAAGCGGCATCCGGCAAATCGTGAAACCAGCACCCACTCCGGGGGAGAAGAGTTCCCTGAAAATACCCTGACGATCATTCTCACCCAACTCCTTTAAAGATGTCCACCCCAACTCGTTGAAACAGGCGCCGAACCCGTCGATGGTCTGCAATGTAGAATCAGTCAAAATCTCTACATCAGGGGTCGTTTTAGAATCGGTTATCTGCAGATTTTTTTCAATTTGCCAGGGGGCCGTTTCTGTGGAAGATACCCATTCTGTTTTATTGCTGCAGGAGGAAAATAAAAAATTGGAAATTAACAGAAAAAGGATGGAGATCTTCATTTTATTGATTTTAGATTTTAATAATCAGAACGTTACTGCTTAATTTAAACTCAGGCTAATTTTGTACTTTCGATAGAACCAATCGATCAGATCATCACCGCAATCCGCATCGTTTTCCTTGACTAGATTTTCAGCCTTTTTGATTACTTCTCCAAAGGTAATCATGTCATCTCCTGAGGTCTGAAAAGCTAATATTTGACCCTTTAGATACTTCTCAATGACAGCTATTTGCTTTATGTTTAATTCAATCATGGTTTTTTGTTTACAATAGAATTCTCCGGGTTTCTTAACATATTTTCAAGCCTATGTTCAGGTTCGTCAAGCTCAATAAACCGGGCTGTTCCATTTAGCACTTCCATTAATTCATGGCCGGATATTTTTGATTCTTTTTAAAATTGGAGGTTTCTGAGATTATTTCTATTTGATGTGTATATAATTTGTTTTTTAAAGGTCGCATAGAATAGCCATGGATATATTTACCTTCGGTTTGTGATATTTCAACCATGGCTATTTCATCCTTGCTGAATTCACTAAGAAGCCTTAAAAGCTTGTCATAAACCTTTTCGTTTACATTCAACCTCAATGTTTACATAGTACTCTTTTTAACAAAGATAGAGAAAATTTGAATTGTCTTTAATCAATTATCTTGACACTATCCGGGTAAAGAATTTCATTATCCAGGTCTTCTCCTTTACCCTATTCGATCGTATCAAAACTAATTATCACGGAATTAAATATTGCAATATCTCGACACTCCCTGAAAAAGGTGATCCAGGTAGATCTGAGCTTCCCCTTTTTCATCTCCCTTTATATGCTTTCTTAAAGGGTCGAATTAAATGAATTGCCACCAACTCACCAAAACACTAATCCGCCGGCGGTCACCAAAATACTTCATCTTTTTATCCGGACTATTTAATTCCCTAATAGGACTGAAAAATTATTAAACAGATTCTAAATTAACATGTCAATAGTTTACTCTTACCTGATCTCATGACCCATTAGCCAGTCACTCCTTTGTTGATACCCATCATAGTGGAAATATAACCTGCCGATCATTTATTGAAACCTATCGTTGCGGATACCTGACATGCCGATCATTTGATGGTTGACACTACAGCACCGAATAGGAACATCAACAATGTATTTGTCAGGTAACGGTATAATTCCATAGATAGTCTATCATTTCCTGTTTGGTTACGAAGTGTTATACCCCGATATCGAAGCTATGAGTCATTACAGGGTAGCAAAATTCTGAGTGTTGTTTGTTTTTGGTAATGGTGCTGATGACTTTTTATCCGAAACCGAAGTCTTAGGGTATGAATCCGAACTTCAATAGTCAAAATGCTATGAAAACGAATCAATAATCTATCATTTCCATCTGGAGTCGATCCATTTTTGCTGTTCCGACCCGTTCAGAAACGTCCATGCCACAATCCTGCTGATCTTATTTCCCTGCCCCATTGGAATGGTCTGTACTTTTGATGCTCCGACCTTTTTCAGCGCTTCATACACATATTTAAGGCTTGATTCCCTGGAAACAAGAGTTGAAAACCAGAAAACAGAGTCGAAGAATTGCTTACTTTGGCGAATCATATCCTGCACAAACCGAACCTCTCCACCATCACACCACAGTTCACGCTGCTGACCACCAAAATTCAGTACTGGTTTGGTCATTTTCCCGGAGGATAAATTATTTAATTTCCTTAGATTTCCGGAATGCGCCTCAGCATGTGATGCATGAAAAGGGGGATTGCAAATCGTTATATCAAAACGTTCAATATCTTTAATGATCCCTTCAAAAATATTCCTGGAATTCCCCTGAAATCTTAGTTCAACTTTTTCACTTAATATTGTATTTGATGAGACAATTTTTCGGGCCGAATCAAGGGCTACCGGATCAATATCTGAACCAACAAATGACCAACTATATTCTTTAATCCCGATTATCGGGTAAACGCAATTCGCGCCAACTCCGATATCCAGGCATCTGATATGTTCACTAGTCGGGATTTTACCATCGCAACAGCTACCAAGTAAATCTGATATATGATGAATATAATCGGCTCTTCCCGGAACGGGGGGACATAAATATCCCAAAGGAATGGCCCAGTTGTCAATATCGTAATAAACCTTCAGAAGGGCTTTGTTTAATGCAATGACCGCCTCCGGCATAAAAAAATTGACCGATTCATCGCCATAAGGATTTATTTTGACATACTGACTTAGCTCGGGACAACCGTCAGTCAATAATTTAAAATCGTATCTCTCGCGATGTTTGTTCCGTGGATGCAGACTTGTCTTTTCTTTTGGATGTTCCCGCTTTGAATGAAGCATTGGAAATAAGATTAATCGGAAAGTCCTGTTAGCAGCGGGACAAAAACAAAACCCCCTTTATCCTCCTCTGTATACTCTTTTTCACTGATCCGCTTTATAATTTTCATGATCTGCAACTGATTATTCCCTACGGGTATAACCAGTATTCCGCCAATCTTAAGTTGTTGTTTTAATGGTTCAGGGACAAACGTAGCACCCGCAGTCACAATGATTTTATCAAACGGTCCATAGGTAGGCAGACCTAGATAGCCATCTCCGTAAAAGAAATGGGGCCTGTAACCTAACGTAGGAAGCAGATTGCTGGCAAATTCGTATAACGATTTCTGTCGTTCGATTGTATAAACTGAACCTCCCATACGGCAGAGGATGGCAGCCTGATAGCCTGAGCCGGTTCCGACCTCAAGAACTCTCTCAAATTTCTTTATTTGCAGCGATTCTGTCTGAAAAGCGACAGTATAAGGTTGTGAAATGGTTTGTCCCGCAGCAATTGGAAATGCCTTATCAATATAGGCAAACTGAACAAAAGTGCTATCCATAAAAAGATGCCGTGGAATTGAACCGATTGCCTCCAGAACACGCTCATCTGTGATTCCCTTATTCCGAATCTCCTCCACGAGTTTGCGCCGCATTCCCTGATGCATGAATGTATCTATTATTTGTGCCATTTGAAATATAATAACTTACAGTAATTTATGAACTTAATTAGTATAATATCCCGGATCTATGACGATTAATATAGGCAAAGATTTCCTTTTTTATAAAAGTTTAATTTGCACCGTGCTTCCAGCTACTCGCAACTAGCTGGAATGGCAGCAATTAATTGACTTTTATTCTTACCCTTGTTCAGAAAAAGGCGACTTTCTCCCATCGAAAATCTGCCAGTTGCCAGTTGCAAATAGCCAGCCGCAGTAATATTAATATTTATACTACCCACACTAAACGATATAGAGACACAATATCAATCCAATCATTGAAGCCCAAAGTTACCACAATATCAGGCTTTGTCAACATTCTATGGTTGATAAAAACTATTTTACTGGTATCCACAAGGTTT
>CAIOOC010000390.1 GCA_903859795.1 uncultured Bacteroidia bacterium | reverse complement strand
CAATGAGACTTCGTGGGGCGGTGCTGTAAGCAACTGGGTATGGGGTGATGTTATGTCAGATGACGCTACAAAAGGTTCAAGCCGAGGTGACCAGCCTCCTCTTCTGGCCCTTGAAAATTGTACGGCGATTCCATCAAACGATTATACGAGATTTAAATGGTTTTGCAATTATGCCGGGATAGGTCGTACCAATGACGTTTTGCGGGTTATGGCAAAATGCAATCCGGCTCTCCCCGATGCTACACAGACCTCAATTAAAGCTCAGGTTAGCTTCATAAGGGCGTTTATGCACTTTGAATTGAAAAGGGTGTTTAACAATATCCCATACACTACTGAAACTGATGATGCTAAAAAAGTGCCAAACAATATAGATGCATGGCCGCTTATCGAAAAGGATCTTCAATATGCAGTGGCTAATCTTCCCTTAACACAGGCCGACGTTGGCCGTCCAACCAAGTATGCTGCTGAAGCTGTTCTTGCACGTGTATTAATGTTCCAGAAAAAATGGGATCAGGCTAAAGTTTTGCTGGATGATATCATTAACAGTGGCAAATTCTCCTTGATGCCCAATTTTGGAGACAATTTCCTCCCACAAAAAAGGAATAACCATGAATCCGTTTTTGAAATTCAGTATAATGTTAATGACGGATCATATGGTTCGCAGAACGCCGGATATGGCGATGACCTCTGTTTCCCGATAGAAACCGATGGAAAGGGTACATGTTGCGGATTCCATAATCCAACAGAAAACCTGGTGAATGCTTTCCAGGTTGATGCGAACGGCTTGCCTTTGCTTAACGGACCTGTTCCGAATTTCAAACATGATCAGGGTATTCATTCTAATGAACTCTTCGTTCAGGATACAATTACGCCTGTTGATCCCAGGTTGGACCTGACTGTTGGCCGTCGTGGCGTGCCATACCTCGACTGGGGAATACATCGCGGTTTCTCGTGGATCCGCGAACAGGTTTCTGCCGGCCCTTATGACAACAAAAAAACAATGTTCTGGAAAAAGGATAAAGGTATTGAATCAACTACAACAGGCTGGGCAATAGGTGTCAATGATAACAATTACAGACCTTACCGCTACGGTCACATCCTGTTATGGAGAGCTGAATGTGCTGCAGAATCTGCATCTCCTGATTTTGCCTATGCAACAACTCTGGTAAATATGCTCCGTACAAGGGCTGCGAACCAGATTGTAATGGGCCGGTGCCGTACTTTTGTACTCAATAGTCAGGACGGCCTTAAGGTTGATTATACAGTTCCTGCTACAAACTACGTAGTTAAACCCTATCCTGCATTTTCCGACCTCGATTATGCACGCAAGGCTATCCGTATGGAAACCAGGCTGGAATTTGCGATGGAAGGGATGCGTCACTTTGACCTTGTACGTTGGGGTATCGCTGAACCTACAATGAATGCTTATATGGAACAGGATCGTGGCATAAGAGATTATTTTGGAGGTACAATACCTTCACACTTCACGGCTAATAAAAATGAATACTGCCCAATCCCGCAAGGTCAGATTGACCTGCAACCGGGAGTTCTGACTCAGAATCCAGGTTGGTAATGGAAATGACTTTTAAAAAAGGCTGGCGTTTGCCAGCCTTTTTTAATCTTTAGGAAATTAAAACTATTCTGTTTTTTCAAGATTACCATTCTTATAACGATATTTGACTATTTCCTTGCATTTTGTACAATCATGAGTCGGAGCATCCGGGTCAACCTTCGGAATAGCTGCAAAGATTATCCCCTTTTTTATTCCAAT
>CAIOOC010000389.1 GCA_903859795.1 uncultured Bacteroidia bacterium | reverse complement strand
TCAGCATTAAGTTTGTCCTCTGCGCTGATCTGATTTCGTAGCCTCCCGCTTAGTAATTTATTTATATTAAGACTTGTTTCTTTATAAATTGCCAGTTGATTTAGGAATTCCTCCTTACTCCAGACCATTACATCTACCTCGTTGGAGTAAGAAATAACAGTTGAGATACGTTCTTTTTGATCAAGCATGGACAATAATCCGAATAGGTCCCCTTGTCTAAAGAGCCTATCTTTTGGGCTGATAGGGTCGTAATTACCTGGTTCTGGAAAGATAGAATTTCCTTTCTTATCTGAAGGCAATGAGTGAACGGAGCCCCGCACTATAAAGAAGACTTCATTACCTAGTTCCCCTTTTGTTATAATATGTTCTCCTTCGTAATAGATTCTACGAATAGCAGAGTCATAGAGGACACCATTTGTTGGATTATAAAAGATTTCTCTAGAGCGCAGAGGAAAGTTTTCTATATCAATGTATATTGGAGTCATTAACACTTTCAATTCTTCCGATATAAAATCTTCCCCTACTCGCTTGGCATTGAAGGAACGTTTTAATAAACTATATAGTGGAGGATGGACTGTAGCAATAATGTGTCTTTGGCCTTTTTTTCGAGCCTCACTTACCACCATTTTAAATAAGCCAAATAGGAGAGATGGGTAGCTTCTATATTCTTTCAAAACACACACCCAACCAAAGCAAGAGCATGGAGCACCAAGTTTGTCAATAAAAGCACTGAAATCATAGCTATCCATAGCTGGTAAACCCACTGGGTTATGCATCACCGCTCGAATGGTTCCGACGGGCTTATCTCCATCGAATGCCAGAATATTGATGGTTTCGTTCAAGGCATCATATAAATCGACTATATAATCGGTAGCAGACTCGAGCCGATGTTCCTGCTGAACAAAGACCTTGTGACGCAATCGGAACACTTTAGCCATGTCTACTGACTCTTTCACAACTTTAAACTGAAGTGACATATAGTGCTCCCTTAAAAGAAATATTAACAAGTAATAATTTCTGCGTAATCTTTATGTATAACAACCGTATGCTCTTCGTGAGCTGAGTTTTTACCATTAGCCGTAACAACAGTCCAGCCATTATCTAAAACATAGTTATCTGCACAATCAAGTACCAGCATGGGTTCAATTGCTATAACCATACCTTCCTTTAAAATTATTCCTTCATCATCACTTTTGTAGTTATAAACTGCAGGAAACATGTGGAGGGATCGGCCTATCCCATGTCCGATGTAGTTTTTTACAACGTAAAAGCCAAATTTGGTAGCATGGCGCTCTATAACTTCACCAAGAGTACCAACAGTAATCCCAGACTTAGCACGCTGTATTGCCCTATTTAAACACTCTCTCGTAGCTCTCAATAAAGTAACATCCTCCTCGTTTTTTGGTTGGCCAACTATCCACGACCTGGCTGCGTCTCCAAAAAACCCATCAAGATAAGTACCAACATCTATGGATATAAGATCTCCTTCTTCTAGGAAGCGAGTATGACTTGGAGCACCATGCACTATCTCCTCATTTAAGGAAATGCATGTAGCATAGCCATAGCCTTTATATCCAAGGAATCCAGGTACTGCCCTTTCCCCATAAATTATCTCCTTAGCTGTATCCTCTAAAAACATAGTACTAATACCTGGCTTTATAAGCTTTTTTAGTTCTCTATGTACCTTTGCTACTATTCTTCCATTTTCCCTTAAGCAGTCGAGACTGCTAGCTGTGTGTACCAT
>CAIOOC010000388.1 GCA_903859795.1 uncultured Bacteroidia bacterium | reverse complement strand
GGTGGAGTTCATAAAGTAATCATACCCGTTCTCGAGCAGCGATAAATTGTAGTCGGCTACTCCGTCCATTTTGGGAATAGCAGGGGTTTGCAGAGTTCCGACAGGACTCTTACCTGTGAATTGAATCTTTGAGAAATCCCAGATTTGATTGGGACCTGCACTGCCAGGATCAGGAAATTGAATCTCCTGAAAATTGAATGAGTCACCTATTATTAGTGCATTATTTGCATAGGTCAGGGTAGTTTGTGCCTGTAATCCCACTGAAAGGATTATTAAAACTGAGGCTATAAGTATCGTTTTCATTGTGATTTGGTTTATTGATACGATAAATATAATGAAATTATTTCATTATTTCTTCTCTTTCATCGCCTTTGTATCCTTATATTCTCCCTTGAAATAGTTAATTCCTATCACGTCGTATCTTTTACCCAGAACCTTAAGCCGGCTCAGAAAGCTTTCAAAGTTTTTCTGATTATCCGGAGTCCATCCTGTTTCTGCGATTGCAAATGTTCTGGGATAGGCCATGTGTTCCAGTATCTCCGGTGTTGGAATGTCTTCGCTCCACAAACATCCCTGAAGACCAAGAATATGTTTTTGTTCATCAGGTGTCAATTCTTTTGGGGTTGGATTATATCCGTAAGCCATTTCGAGCGGAACATATCCTCCAAGTGCAAGCGGTTCATTGTCGTGATTTTCTGATTGATAATAACAGAAATAGGTATATTTTCCCGGGGTCATAATTACGTTGTGCCCCGATTTTGCCGCCTCAATCCCTCCGGTTTCGCCGCGCCAAGACATTACTGTAGCACCTGGTGCGAGGCCACCTTCCAGAATTTCATCCCATCCGATAATATTTCGCCCCTTTGAACTTACAAATTTTTCAATCCGCCTGATGAAATAGCTTTGAAGTTCAAATTCATTTTTAAGCCCTTGATCCTTAATTCGTTTTTGACATTTAGGGCATTTTCCCCACCGTTTTTTAGGGCACTCATCGCCGCCAATATGTATATATTTTGAGGGGAACAAATCCATCACTTCAGTCAGGACATCCTGTAGAAAGCCAAACACCTGCTCGTTTCCGGCGCAAAACACATCCTCGTCGACACCCCATAATTTTCGTACTTCGAAAGGTCCGCCAGTGCATGAGAACTCCGGATAGGCAGTTAGCGCGGCCAAAGCATGTCCGGGCATCTCTATTTCAGGAAGAATAGTAATAAATTTTGTTCCGGCATATTTAACAATCTCACGTACCTCATTTTGCGTGTAAAATCCTCCGTATGGTTTTCCGTCGAAGGTGTTATTTGTTTTTTTCTGCTGGCCAAGAACGGTCTCTTTGCGATAGGCTCCGATTTCAGTAAGTTTGGGATATTTCTTTATTTCGATTCTCCACCCCTGATCTTCAGTGAGATGCCAGTGAAATGTGTTCATCTTATGAAGAGCAAGCATATCAATATATCTCTTTATGCTGGCAACTGGAAATAAATGCCTCCCAACATCAAGATGCATACCCCTGTAAGCAAAACGAGGTTCATCAGCTATTTCGCAGACCGGAAGAGATAATTTCAAACCCGGAACCACAGCGGGTCTTTCAACAGTTTCCGGAAGTAATTGCCGGATTGTCTGGACAGCGTAAAAAATTCCGACTGCTGTTTTTGCACGGATTGTTATTCCGTTTGAGGTGATTGCCAGGTTGTATCCTTCATCGTTTTTTATAGAAGGATCAAGTGTCATGAATACAGATCCGTTCACACCTTTTTTACCTTCTTTAACATCAAGTACCTGACCCGTTGGATTTTTCACTAAAAGAGCCAGGAGATCGGATGACAATCTTGTTTCGTCATTCATAGGTGAAACAATGATTTTAGTTTGACCCGAGATGATAAAACTTCCCTCATGACAAATCATTGAGGCAGGTGCAGGGATGATGGAACAGCTCCTCTCCAGGCCCGAGGTTAATTTTGGTATAATGCTGAATAATAACTTGTTGTTGGTTAGCTTGTTGTACTTGACCTTGTTGTGCTTGTGTACCAAGTATGCTTTGTTGTGCAGCAAGATTTTGCCCACCAATATTAGCAAGTTGATTAGCACCTTGCATTGCTTGAT
>CAIOOC010000387.1 GCA_903859795.1 uncultured Bacteroidia bacterium | reverse complement strand
GAAAAGCCAAACCAGTAGGCCTTTTTGATCTTGTCAATCAGTTCGTCAGATATCTCGTCTTTGATCAATCTTCGTTTGTAAGCTGTTGTATACCAGAGTAAATTAAATGCGACACTCACCATGACCATCGCGCCGCAATAAAAGGCAGAGGAGGCATTGGCTGCAGTTGAGTTGATATGTTCAGCCAGAACAGCAGTTGGGAAAGGGATAAAAGTGACCATCAGGAGTAAAAATCCATTGGCATACAGAAAGCCAAGGTTTATCGTCCGGAGGTATTTAAAAAATCCGTGGTGATTAATCCACATGATTAATACAGCAGTGAAACTAAGCAGAAATGCGAAATAAGAGGGCCATAAATTCATCAACGAATTCATCAACTGGCTATTTGTCATGGATGATTCAAGTCTCGGGACTTTGATTTCCAGAATCAGTAACGTAATTGCGATCGCAAAAACGCCGTCACTAAATGCTTCGACCCGGGTCGTCTCTTTCTCATTGCTCATATCCTTTGTTTTAGGGTGTAAACAAGTATCTCACCTTCAGGTTTACATTCCCGGGTGGTAAGACTTTTATTTGGTCTCTCCTGCTTCGAAGATCGTCCATGGTTGTGTCGGACGATCTTTTAGCACTCCCTTCATCCAATCAAACTGGGGATGGGCTTCCAGAAATTCATTTGCCTGAAAAGGCATACCACAGGCTGAACCCCAGCGTGCTGCAAATGTCATTGCCTTAGCCATATTTGCATCCACTACTTTCCCGTCGAGTGTTCCGTCGGGGGTGTAGGGAGTATCATTTCCGAAAATCTGAGAATCAAATTCCCAGTGACCGCAAAGCGATCTGCTTCCCGGAATTGTTTTCCCCAGGTAGGTATCGTAGTGATCAGCTTCAAATTTCTCAGCAAGCTTCACGTTGATTTTACCTGTATTGGCTTTCATCAGTTGTTTCCACCTGACGCGCCGGGCAACTGCGGAGGTTTTGATGTTCGTCTCATCCTTTGTGGTTTCAAAGCGGAGGATATTCAAATCTTCTGCTACATTCGAACCAATGAAATATCCATCTTTTTTTCGCTCAAAGCCGACATATTTCAATCCAAGTTCAAGCCTGGCTATTTCATTCGTGTTAATATCGCCTATTAACCAGGCGTTTGCATAACCGCCATTGTTGTTTTTCTTCATCATATCGCACCATTCATCGATATTGGAGGCATACTGAGTTGCATGTCGCATTCTGGAGAATTCGGGATCGCCATGCGGATTGAAAGGGAAGAACCCCCCAATTGTTGTCTCAGACCCCACAAGGCCTGCATCTGTAATGAAAAAATCGGTTTCACTATGGATAAATCCGCTGATTGATTGCATCAGGATACGATGTCCTTTTTCTGGAAGGATATCGATAATCATGTTGCAAAATGGGTGTTGGTAGGAATCCATCGTGTTGTGCCCAAGGACAATTTTTCCGTCGGCAGTCATGCTGCCTGTTGCAATAAACGAACTGCACGATTCTCTTGGTCGTAGTGGTGAATGGGGGAATAATGAGTCTTTTACAGATGGCCACCAGTAGGACATCATCTCTACATAACCGTTAAGTGCAACCATCTCATCCCGGGAGGTGAGAACCCCTTTGATTTTCATAGCTTCGACCATTCCGTCTATCTCTGCCAGATTTTCCGGGTCAACCCTCGGAGTCAGAATTGTAGAGGCTTTGCCTACGATCCAGTCCCATTCCATCGCAGTCTGGTTATGCCAACAGACACTAAGAATACGGATGGCTTCTTTGATTTCGTCGGACATCAGATATCCGTGCTGAAATCCACGTTCCCGGGGACTCCCTTCAATATGAAGATATATCCAACCATTCTTTTCATGACGGTTAGATTTGGAGAGCCAACTGGTTTGTTCATGGCTAAGTGTAGGGTCTGTCTGACCTTGAACCAGTCCTGCAATGAACAAAAAGGGAAATAGCCACAAAATTTTCTTTCGCATGATAAATTAATTTAAATCATTAGTATGAAGCTATTTATTCCACTTTTTGATGGATTCAGAATTTCTCACGTTGGTAATATCCTTTGCCTCTGCTAAATAGATGTACTCCATTTCAGCCCTGAAATATTCTGTTATTTTTCCCCTGACCATTTTTAATGTGCTGTTCAATAAATGGTTTTGTTCGGTAAAGGCTTCAGGAAGAATCATTACAGCTGTTGGCAACCATCTCTCAGGGAACATCCCTTCATATTTACCCCCTTTACGGTAAGCATCAATTTCGCTTTTTATCAGACCAATAGCTTTTGTGATACCCTCGGTACTTTCCGGCTTAATGCCTTGTTTATGAAGTTCATGGTTTATAGCCGGAATATTGGGAACAATAAAACCCACTGTATATGGATTTTGATTATTATAAAGCATTGCCTGATCAATATAAGGAGACTGGTCGATAACCGCTTCTTCAATTCCTTCAGGGCTGAATTTTTCTCCGTCATTCCCGATTAACAGGCTTTTGAAACGTCCTGAAACATAGACATATCCATCGCGGGACAAATATCCAAGGTCACCTGTATACAGCCAACCGTCCTTTAAGGTTTCTGCAGTTGCCTTTTCATTTTTCCAGTATCCTTTCATGATGTTCTCCCCCCTGACTACGATTTCGCCTTTCTCTTCCCCATGCAGTTCATTGCCATCAACATCACAGATTTTTAACTCAAGTTTTTTTACCAGTTTCCCGGATGACCCGAATTTTACAGTTTCTGGAGAGTTAGCAGATATAACCGGTGCTGCTTCCGTTAGCCCATATCCTTGAAAAACAGGTGTTCCAATGGCATAAAAAAACCGTTGTAGCTCCACATCAAGTAAAGCTCCCCCACCGATGAAAAATTGAAGGTTACCTCCAAAAGCCTGTCGTACCTTTGAAAATATGATCTTGTCGAGTAAAGCATATTCAGCCTTGAGAATTGCACGCCAACCCTTTCCCCTGTTCCATCCATCTCCATTATAAGCGTAAGCCACTTTCAGTCCGTGTTTAAACAGCCATTCAGTAAATTTACCTTTGTTTTGTATGCCCTTTTCGATATTCTTTCTGAAACTTTTTGAAAGGGCAGGAACGCTCATAAGAATTTCGGGTTTGAACTCCTGAATATTGACCGGTACATTTCTGAGCGTCTCCATTGGCGTTCGTCCAATTTGAACAGAACCAACGGAGGCTCCTTTGTACATAAAAGTGTAAAGACAAGCCGTGTGGGCAAAAGAGTGATCCCACGGGAGAATTGCCAATGTTTTGTAATAGGGGTAAATATCAAGGACCGTATTTGCCTGGATAACGTTTGCAGCATAATTCAGATGGGTGAGCATAATCCCCTTTGGATCTGCTGTTGTTCCTGAAGTATAAGAGATATTCGCCACATCGTCGGGTTGAATTTTCTTCCAGATTTCATCGAAATATTTGGAATTCTCTTCAGATTTTAGGAATTCTGCACCTTTGATTTGAATATCATCGAAAGAGAGGTCCCTTGGTCCCGGATTTTTAATTGGATCAATATGGATAATATACTCTATTTCAGGAATTTCGGTAGTTATTTCAATTATTTTGGATATTTGTCCAGCTGAGACAATTATCATTCTGGCTCCGGAATGATTAAGCCGAAAGCTTAATTCGGGAGCTTCAAGTTTTACAGAGAGTGGAACATTAATAGCTCCGCAATATAAAATACCAAGTTCACTTACCAGCCAGTTATTCCTCCCTTCGGAGAGCAGACCAACCCTGTCACCTTTTTTCAGCCCAAGCGAAAATAAGCCAGCGGAAAAATGATATACTTGTTGCCTGATTTCCAGGTAAGTGGTGGACACATAGTGATCTTTTGGCTTCTCCCAAAGCAAAGGATTATCGGGGAATTTTGCTACACTTGTTTCAAAAAGTTCGATCAGAGTTCTCATGTTTAGTTGTATTATACTGGCAATTGCAGGGAAAGTTACCTATTCTCCCGTTATTACATGAATATCCTAAAAACAAAGTCTGAATGTTAATGTTCAGACTTAATTTAGTTTGCTAATTCAGTTTGTTATTTTAGGCCGAATTTATATATCGTTTTTGATTTAAAAACCTCGCCCGGCTTTAAGGTAGTTGTCGGAAATTCAGCATGGTTTGGAGAATCAGGATAGTGTTGTGTTTCGAGAGCCACACCTGAATATTTGCTGAATATTTCACCGTTTTTCCCTTTAATACCTGGTATGTAATAGCCTGTATATATTTGTATTCCGGGTTCGGTGGTGAATACTTCAACAGTTCTCCCTGAAGTTTCTTCGGATAGAAGAGCTGCCCTTACAAGTTTTGAGTTTGGATTATTCAGAACATAATTAAGATCGTAACCGTCAGGTAATGCGTCGATTCGTGATCCTAATGTTGCCGGAGTGGTAAAATCAAAAGGTGTCCCTTCGACCTCGGAAAAGGTTCCAGTAGGGATTAAATCCTGATCATTTACAGTTCTTGTTTTTGCAGGAATGTAAAGCGCATGATCAAGTATGCTGCCACCATTCCCCTTTAGATTAAAATAGGTGTGGTTGGTCAGGTTTAAAACGGTTTCCCTGTCTGTAACAGCCTTATAGTCAATGTGAAATTCGTTCTTGTGGTTAAGTGTGTACGTGACTGTAACGTCAAGATTTCCAGGAAATCCTTCTTCCATGTGTAAGCTGCGGTATTTCATTTCAACACCCACGAGGTCTGGCTTTTCAATTTTTTTAGGAACCCATATAACCTTATCAAACCCTGTTATTCCGCCATGCAGACAATTTGGCCCGTTGTTGATCGGCAAGGTATATTCGGTATTGCCAAGAGTGAATTTCCCCTTTGCGATCCGGTTTGCATATCTGCCTGTAATACAGCCAAAACAAGGACAATTTTCGATGTAAGAATCGGTGAGATAATCTTCCAGGGCCTTGAAACCCAAAACGATATTTGCCTTTTCCCCATTTTTGTCGGGCGTCTTAACAGAAGTTACAATTCCACCATAATTCGTAATCTTAATGGATATTCCATGGTTATTGCGAAGCGTGTACAGAAAAATCTTTTCACCTCTGCGGGCATTCCCGAAAACATCGCGTTTGAGTTCCATATATTTGAAATTTAGTTATTCGGACACAAACGTAAAGAATAAATATAAAAAAAACATATTTTTAGAGACTGAAAAACTACTCCTTGTGATAATAACAGAAATCTTTAATATTGATGAAACTGCAGGTATTCCAAAATACCGTCAGGTAATCAATTCGGTATACAGGTCTATAGAGCAGGGAATATTAAAAAAAGGGGATAAGCTTGCTTCAATCAATCAGATTTGTAACGCATTTTCCCTTTCACGCGATACTGTAATGTTGGCTTTTAACGAGTTAAGGTCTGTCGGGGTTGTGATCTCGGTACCGGGAAAGGGATATTATATCGAACGGACAGAGCTCAATCTTGACAAACAGATTTTTCTCCTGTTTGATGAGCTGAACGTTTTTAAGGAAGATCTTTATACCTCTTTTCTTGGACATCTGAATGACAGAACTACGGTAGATATTTATTTTCATCATTTTAACTATCAGGTTTATAAAGAGTTAATAACCAGCGCGGCGGGCAGATACAGTGCTTATATTATTATGCCCGCGACATTTAACAACTCTAAGGATGTGATCAGACAACTTCCTGCCGATAAAGTGTATATTCTTGACAGGCTCAAATCTGATCTTGAAGATTATCCTGTTATTTACCAGGATTTTGAACAGGATGTATATGACGGAATGGTGGCAGGGAAAGCTCTTTTTTGCAAATATGAAAAGCTGATAATGGTTTTTCCTGGAGGAAAGGAGCCGGATGAACGTGTTACAGGGTTTATCCGATTTTGCACCGAGACAGCTTCACATTATGAGATCATCCGTTCTGTTGAAAAACGCAATGTACAGAAGGGTGAGGCCTATCTGGTCGTATCTGACCGTAATCTGGTACGGATTGTAAAGAATTCGGTTTCGATGAATCTTCAGCTTGGTCACGATGTAGGCCTGGTTTCATTTAACGATACGATGTTAAAGGAGGTTGTCGCCGGCGGTATTACAACCATTTCAACAGATTTTGTCCAAATGGGTAAGAGGTTGTCGGATATGGTTTTAAATACCCAAAAGATCAGGATCAGAAATCCTTCGCGATTAATTGTACGAAATTCACTTTAGAAGGTGTTTTACAACATGTTTTTTAAACGGGTACTTTACGGGCAAAATATTATACTTTTGCCCCTACCAGTACCTACCAGTTGGAACTTTAATTATATATAAATATGACTATCGAAGAGTTAAAATCTAAGTTTATTGAGAAGTACGGTGAAGGTGAAATCAATGGCTATTTTTCACCGGGCCGTGTAAATTTAATAGGTGAACATACCGACTACAACGGCGGATTTGTCTTTCCCTGTGCTTTGAGTTTTGGCATCTATTGTCTGATCAGGACAACTGAACGAAAGAGTGTCCGGTTTGCCTCTTTGGATATGCCATTCGAGGCGGAGGTGAAAGTGGAAGAGCTCAATATTGCGATTGGTAAAGAGTGGGTTAATTACCCAATCGGCGTTTTTGCCCAGTTTATGAAAAAGGGGCTTACTTTTGACAAGGGTGCCGATCTTCTGTTTTATGGAGATGTTCCTACCGGTGCAGGATTATCTTCCTCTGCAGCGCTTGAAGTTGTTACTGGTGTGGTCATCAATGAAACTTACGGTTTTGGAATCGACAGGATCGAACTGGCAAAAATGGGTCAGAAAGCTGAGCACGAATTTGCTCTGGTCAATTGCGGAATCATGGATCAGTTTGTTTCTGCTATGGGAAAAAAGGACCATGCCGTTTTCCTTAATTGTGATACACTTTCATACGATTTGGTGCCTGTTATTCTTGACGGGGTAAAAATCGTTATCAGCAATACCAATAGTCCCCATAAACTGGATTCAGGAAAATATAACGAACGTGTTGCAGAATGTCATGCCGCAGTTAAAGCGATACAACCTTATCAGCAGATTACGGCATTGGGAGAAATTTCCTGGGAAGACTTTCTGAAGGTTGAAGATAAGATCGAAAATGAAACTGTTCGCAAGCGCGCCAGACATGTTGTGAGTGAGATTCAAAGAACAACGGATGCAGTAAAGGCGCTAAGGGCTGGCGACCTTCTTAAATTTGGCGTTTTAATGAATGGATCTCACGATTCTTTACGTGATGATTATGAGGTTACAGGCTTCGAGCTCGATACTATGGTCGAAGAGGGACGCAAAATTGAAGGTGTGATTGGCACGCGGATGACTGGCGGAGGTTTTGGTGGCTGCACAGTCAGTCTCGTCAAAGAAGGGGCTATTGATACTTTTATCGAGCAGGTCGGCAAGAATTATCACGAGAAAACCGGATTAAAACCGCTGTTCTATGTTGCAGAAATTGGCGACGGAGGAAAGAAGTTATTCTAAAAATAGTTATCATTGCCAACTTAAAATCCGATCTATAAATTTCATTAGATTAATTAACCAAAACAAATAAAATAAATTATGACTCAAAACAAAAGTTATGCATTGCCAATCGCAATGATGTTTGCGCTGTTCTTTATGATTGCCTTCGTGACTGGTCTTCCAAGTCCGATGGGTGTAATTGTTGCAAAACAATTTGGAGCATCTAATTTTCTTTCTCAGTTAGGGTTCTTCGCTAATTTTATTGCCTATGCTTTCATGGGTATTCCTGCCGGAATGTTACTTGAAAGAATTGGATATAAGAAGACAGCACTTATTGCCGTTGTGGTTGGTTTTAGCGGTGTTGCAGTTCAATACCTTTCAGGACAGTTGGGTAGTTTTGTTGTTTATCTTGCCGGTGCATTTATTTCAGGTTTCTCCATGTGTATGTTAAATACCGTGGTTAACCCGATGTTGAATACCCTTGGCGGTGGAGGCAAAAAAGGGAATCAGCTTATTCAGACAGGAGGCTCTTTAAACTCTGTTGCTGCGACTATTGTTCCGGTACTGGTAGGGTATCTGATGGGTGCCAATGCAGCAGACCGTACAATTGACAAGGCAAATCCTGCACTTTTCATTGCGATGGGAATATTTGCAATTGTATTTGTCGTTCTCTATATCATGAATATTCCTGAGCCTCGTTTAGTAGGTAAGGTAAAAATCAAACATGAACATAGTCCACTCTCTTTCCGCCATTTTATTTTTGGGGCGATTGCTATTTTTGTATATGTTGGAATTGAAATCGGAATACCAAGTACCGCCAACCTTTATATGACATCTGCCGGAAATGGCGGGCTTCAGATTGATGCAACTATAGCTGGTTCGGTTGTGGGTACCTATTGGTTCCTTATGATGATTGGCCGTATTTTCGGGGCGTCCCTAGCCTCAAGGTTCACAAGCAAAGCAATGCTTTCAGCGGTCTCCCTGCTTGGTTTGGTATTTGTTCTGTTGGCTATTGTATTGCCAGTCACTACAACTGTAAGTATGCCTGTATTTCAATCGAATATTTCATTCGGACTTGCACCAGTGCCAATTGGAATAATGTTTTTAATCTTCTGCGGATTGTGTACTTCGGTAATGTGGGGTGGCATCTTTAATCTTGCGGTAGAAGGTTTAGGGAAATATACAGAAGCCGCTTCCGGTATTTTTATGGTAATGGTTGCCGGTGGAGGTATTCTTCCTCTTATCCAGGGTAGGATTGCCGATCTTACTACTTACGCAACAAGCTATTGGGTGATATTTATTTGTCTTGCTTATTTATTGTTCTATGCTTTAATTGGGAGCAAGAATGTCAATAAAGATATTCCGGTTGAGGTACTTGTATAACACCAGGAGCTGATCAGCTGTTTATTAATCTATTTATGGCAGGGGAAACTAACGACGGTTCTCCTGCCATTTTTAATTTGGTCAAGTTATCAACTTTCATCCCATTACTTTTCAACCGGGGTAATTTTGTTTCAAAATAATTTTAATTTTGAATCCCATGAAACCTCAGTTTTACGATATTATAGGAGACGTACATGGCCATGCCTCACTGCTGAAGAAACTCTTAAAGACGATGGGGTATGTAAAGATCAATGGAATATGGCGACATCCTGAGCGTATTGCTGTTTTTATTGGCGATTTTATAAACCGCGGGCCCGAAATAAGGGAAACGATCCTGCTCATCCGACAGATGACTGAAGCCGGTTCAGCTCTCGCGATTCTTGGAAATCATGAATACAGTGCAATACTTTATCATATTAAAGATTCTTCAGGAATGTATCTTTCCCGACATATTGCCGGCAACAGGAATCAGATTCAGAGTACCCTCACCTCATTTACCGGCTTTGAAACAGAATGGAAAGACCACCTTAAATGGCTCCGGACTTTACCTTTTTATCTTGATTTAGGTGCTATCAGGATTATTCATGCTTACTGGAATGATGATGATATCAATTACCTCAGAAGATTTGTGCCGGAGGGAAGACTGAAGAAGAAATTTTTAAGAACAATACACGAGAAGCAGCATCCAACAGCTTTAATTATCTACAAAATACTCAAAGGGCTTGAATTCCGTTGTCCCGCGGACCTTATTTTGAAATGCTCGAAAGGGATGAGCCGGAAGGTATTCCGGATGAACTGGTGGGAGTCGCCCCGGAATAAAACTTTTCGTCAGCTTTCGTTCGGGAATAAGTTTGTATTGCCCGAATATACCGTTCCTATTGAGTTAGCTCCAGCTTTTGAACCCTATTCAACGGACAAGCCTCCGGTATTTGTTGGTCATTATTGTTTGAGTGAAGGCGCCGTTATTATGCAGAATAATATTTGCTGTATCGATAGCGCCGTTGTCGGAACAGAGACATTATCTGCATACCGATGGAGCGGAGAGAAACTTCTGTTAAAGGAAAATATTGTCAATGTATCACTCTTATAAATTGGAACAAGCAGAGCATTGATTCAACAGAAGATAGTTTTCTACTCCCATTCAATTGTTGCAGGTGGCTTGGAACTTATGTCGTACACAACACGGTTGATACCTCTCACTTTATTAATTATGTCATTCGACACTTTGGCCAGAAACTCATACGGAAGATGTACCCAATCAGCAGTCATTCCGTCAGTTGAAGCGACGGCACGCAATGCAACTACATTCTCATAAGTCCGTTCATCACCCATTACTCCAACCGATTGGACGGGCAACAACATCACTCCTGCCTGCCATACCTTGTCGTAAAGACCCCATTCTTTGAGTCCGTTCACGAAAATCGCATCAGCTTCCTGGAGAACCCGCACCTTCTCGGGAGTCACATCGCTCAATATTCTGATTCCAAGACCCGGGCCTGGGAAAGGATGTCTTCCCAATAATTCCTGTTTAATTCCCAATGCCCTTCCTACTCGACGCACCTCATCCTTAAACAGAAGATTTAATGGCTCAACAACTTTTAAATGCATTTTTTCAGGCAGGCCACCTACGTTATGGTGCGATTTAATTGTCGCTGAGGGACCGTTAACAGATACCGATTCAATTACGTCAGGATAAATGGTCCCCTGGGCCAACCATTTTACATCCTGGATTTTATGTGCCTCGATGTCAAATACTTCTATGAAATCACGACCAATGATTTTCCGTTTGGTTTCAGGATCCCTGACCCCTTTAAGGTCGGTCCAGAAACGTTCACTTGCATCAACACCAATAACATTAAGCCCCATATGCTGATAAGAATCAAGTACATCCTGAAACTCGTTCTTGCGCAACAGTCCGTTATCAACAAAAATACAGGTAAGGTTTTTCCCGATTGCCTTGTGGAGCAGGACACCGGCAACAGAAGAGTCGACGCCACCTGATAATCCGAGGACAACTTTATCATCCCCTATTTTTGATCGGAGTTGAGCAATGGTGGTTTCGATGAATGAATCAGGTGTCCAGTCCTGTTTGCAACCGCAAATATTTACCAGAAAGTTTTCAAGTATTTTAGTCCCTTCTACAGTATGATACACCTCAGGGTGAAACTGAATGGCATAAGTATCTTCATCTGCAATTTTAAATGCAGCATTCTCAACATCCTGGGTTGAGGCTATTATTTTGTAATTGTCAGGCAGTCGGATAATGGTGTCACCATGTGACATCCAAACCTGGGAATTTTCACTGATACCCTGCAGCAAAACACTCTCTTTATCAGTAACAGTAAGATTCGCGCGTCCATATTCCCTTGAATCAGAGGCTGCTACATCGCCTCCAAAGAAATGTGCTAGGTATTGCGCACCATAACATACTCCGAGTAACGGATATTTTCCCTTGATCTTACCAAGGTCGATTCTTGGACCTTTTTCATCCCTTACGGAATAAGGGCTTCCAGAAAGGATAACCCCTTTGACCGTTGAATCGATTTCGGGATAATGATTAAACGGGTGGATTTCACAATAAACGTTCAATTCTCTGACACGGCGTCCGATCAGTTGTGTATATTGGGATCCAAAGTCAAGGATAATAATTTTTTCCTGCATCCGCGTATATTTTAAGTGTTGTATTTTTTTGCAAAGATAGGGATTATTGACTAAGGCAAAAATAGAGAGCAAAATGATAAGAATTCAATTAGCTTGATTGATGTGAATGTTTTTAAGAAATTTAAAGTGAAGGGTTTACTCATAGATTGCCCAGAGAAGTTCTTTTAATTCTTTTTCAGAAATAGTTGACTGTTCTGATTTGTCATAGATTGTCAGCAGATAAACAGTGTTTTTGATAAAATGTAAATGAGTAATAACCCTTGCTCCCCCAGATTTACCCTTTCCTTTTGAAGTTGTAACCGCGCGAATTTTATAACAGTCTAATCCGATTGGCTTGCCAACTTCGGATCATTTTCAAGCGAATTAATCAATAATTGAAGTTCATTTTTTAAAGACGGGAACTTTTTAATCAGGCGCTTTGCATGCTTTTTAAAGGATGTAGTTACCAGAATATCAAATTTCATTGAGAAAATCTTTGGCTGATTGTAATGTTATCTTACCCTCCTTGGCAAGTTTTACTTCATCAACAGATTCTTTAAGGGCATACATAAAGGTTTTTTTTCTCTCAGCCTTTCCAGTTCCTTTAAGTCACTCTGTATTTGTTCCCAATCCTTAATTGGAAGTTGAATCGCGTTTTTGTGGCCCTATTTATCAGTGATATACAGGATATTCATAGTTTTCCTAATTTGTCATTATGTTTTTAGGTTCAGATCATTTTGTCAATCAAAAATAATCAATTTTTTTTATTAGTTTTATATCCTAACTTACCTTCCAGGATAAATAAAAACCAAATTATACCAAAGATGGAAAACAAAGCAGAGTTAAGCCGTCGTAAATTCTTATCAAATACCGCATTAGGTGCAATAGGCACGATAGGTGCCGCAGGCTTTCTGTCATCCTGCTCAGGACCAGGCACTAAAGGTGTGGTACATAAGCTACCCGAATTGTTAAATGAGGCACCTGACGGCAAAGTATTAAAAGCTGGTCTGATCGGTTGTGGGGGCCGCGGTACCGGTGCGGCAATCAATTTTCTAGAGGCAGGGCCAAATCTGCAGATAGTCGCACTTGGTGATCTTTTTAAGGATAAACTCGACGATTGTCGTGCGACCTTAAAAAGCAAGAAAAATGTTGAAATTGACGATGCTAAATGTTTTACCGGATTTGATAATTTTCAGAAAGTCATCGATTCAGGGGTTGATATTGTGCTCCTTTGTACTCCGCCTCACTTCCGGCCTGCACATGTCGAAGCCGCTGTTAATGCCGGCAAACATATTTTCATGGAGAAACCTGTTGCCGTTGACCCTGTCGGAGCACGTTCCGTACTAATCTCATCAAAAAAGGCGGAACAAATGGGGTTGAGCATAGTGAGCGGCACAATCCGGAGGGTGCAGAAAGATTATATGGAAACCTGGCGCAGAGTGGCAAATGGCGAAATAGGTGAAATAGTGAGCGCTCACATTACCCGGAATGGCGGTTCACTCTGGGCAAAAAAGAGATTACCGGAATGGTCCGATATGGAATATATGATACGTAACTGGGTTAATTTCTGCTGGTTGTCGGGCGATCATATTGTTGAACAATTTATCCATGAAGTTGATGTGATGAACTGGTTTGTCGGGAAAATACCCATAAAAGCAATGGGTTGGGGTGGAAGACAGCGAAGAGTCACTGG
>CAIOOC010000386.1 GCA_903859795.1 uncultured Bacteroidia bacterium | reverse complement strand
TTTTCGGGCTCATTTATTCACCTCTTTATTATTGATTCTAAGGATTCATCTTTAGTAAATGAAAGCCTGAAGTTCTGCATATTATACCCAGTTCCATTGCCGGGCGCATGTAAAGAGTACTGTTATATGGGTACATTGTAATAAGATTTAGTTTATAAAAAACCAGAAATGGTTTTGACTTTATCAAGGAAAAATCGTATCCAATTCCACCCCCAACGGAACAAAGCGGATAAAAATACCCGGCGAACTTTACAATTGAGACTTTTCCATAGTTGTCTACTTTATAGGTAGTACCTCCCACGAAAGTTCGGCTAAGCCCGATCTCAGGTGAGAATTCCGTGAAAAATCCGTTTGGTCTGGTTCTGCGCATTGTCCA
The DNA here is from genome assembly GCA_903859795.1 of uncultured Bacteroidia bacterium. Lineage (GTDB taxonomy): Bacteria > Bacteroidota > Bacteroidia > Bacteroidales > Prolixibacteraceae > JAAFHB01. The sequence continues at coordinate 3,174 of CAIOOC010000386.1, read as the reverse complement.
TCCCCCGGTAAGATACAGGTTATCATGATAGTATGGATGATGATACCATCCGATATTCACAGAGATCAACCTATCTTTAACTATTTTTTTTGTGCGTCCGCATCTCTTTTTGATGTTTGGATTAAATTGCATTACCGGAAATTCTACACCTAAACGGGCGCCAGGATAAATTAGCGAACTGTTGTATGAGGCTTTCAGATTCAGTAAGGGAGATGGTGCAATAAAAGTAGAATCTTTGTCCTGAGAAAAGCTGCAAAATGCAATAAAAGAACCTACTATGGTTAAAATGAATTTTTCAGTGTTCATATAACTCCCTAATTAGAATCCTCAAATCAATTGTTTTATCCGTACTTAAATGCAAAACAGTGTCGTTACTGATGAACTGTTTATCAGATTCCCAGCAATTTGTGCTGAAGGATGTAGACCAGGGCACCGGAAAAATAGCCTATGAGGGCGAGAAAGCTGATCTTTTTAAGATACCAGAAGAAATTAATTTTTTCCATTCCCATGGCAGCCACTCCTGCGGCAGACCCAATTATCAATATACTTCCCCCTGTACCAACACAATAGGCCAGAAACTCCCAGAAATAGTGATCAGTGGGGAATTGGGACAAATGGTACATCCCCTGAGCCGCGGCAACCAGAGGAACATTGTCTACAACAGATGAAAGAATACCAAGCGAGAGTACAATAATGTTCAGGTTACCTACCGTAACGGTCAGCCACCTAGCCAGATTAATCAGGATTCCTGACGATTGCAACGCCGCAATAGTAATAAGAATCCCGAAAAAGAATAAAATACTAGCTGTATCAATCTTACGAAGGGCTTGTACGACAGAATATGAATGTCTGACAGTCTCCTCCTTCCTTCCATGAATAACTTCTGTAATTACCCAAAGAACACCCAAGCCAGCTAAAATACCCATAAATGGAGGGAGATTTGTCAAAGTCTTAAAGACAGGGACTAACATCAGAATTATAATTCCTGAAAAGAATACAATAGTCTGATGCCTTACAGTAAGTGCTGACCGCTTATTCGTATTATCAAAATCGGGCCTTTTAATTATTCCATTAAACTTTATTGACAAAACAATCAGTGGCACAATCAGACATGTCATACTCGGAAGGAAAAGCTTAAACATGATATTTGCAGTAGTGATCTGGCTGCCTATCCAAAGCATTGTTGTGGTTACATCGCCGATTGGGGTCCATGCTCCGCCGGCGTTTGCAGCAATTACTACAATCCCTCCGAATATAAGGCGATCCTGCTGATTTTTAATGAGTTTTCGTAGCAATGAAATAACCACAATTGTTGTTGTAAGATTATCGAGGATTGCTGACAGGAAGAAAGTTATGAATGCAACTATCCAAAGTAGTTTTCTCTTGTCGGTCTGTGTTATTCGCGAGGTAATGATCTCAAAACCATCGTGTGAGTCAATCAGCTCCACAATAGTCATCGCGCCCAGAAGAAAAAACAGAATAGCTGAAATGGCCCCTAGGTGATCGTTCAATTGTTGATTGACCAATGAGTTATTTGGTGTAAGCAGACTGTAAATTGTCCAGGAGACACCACCGGTGATTAATGCAATTGCTGATTTATTTATTTTAATGGCATGTTCAAAAGCAATAAGAACGTAGCCTAAGATAAAAATCAATAATAGAAGTGCCATCATCTTGCTGACCATTAAAAACTATTTTTGGAAAGAAAGCAGGTTGCATCTGTATGCACCTGCTTTCCCAAATTCAACTAATTCTTTAGCATATTTACTAAATACCTGACACTAAGACTTATACATCAGCCATTTACCGATCTCTTTCCAGGACGGTTTTTTGCCGTACATAAGGATGCCTGTCCGGTAAATCTTCCCGGTTACCCAAACCATTCCTACGAATGTGATGATTAAAAGAACCATGGATAGGCCGATTTGCCAGTATGGAACACCAAAAGGTATCCGGGCCATCATTACGATCGGAGAGGTGAAGGGAATTATACTAAACCAGAATGCCACTGGTCCTTCAGGGTTTTTAATGGCGCTCATCATTACGATAATGGAGAGGATTATTGGCAGTGTAATCGGGAACATAAACTGCTGGGCATCCTCCTGTGCATCAATGGCGGAGCCAACGGCAGCGAACATCGAGCTGTAAAGCAGATATCCTCCGATAAAGAAGAAAATAAAACAGGCGATAAGCAGCGGGAAGTTTATTGTGTCGATCATTGAAAATATCTCCTGCATTTTATCCATTGTAGCTGGCGCGGTCTGCTGTACCGCATCCTGACTTTGTGCCATAACATTCTGTATTTGTTGGGTATGGCTTGCACCAGGATAGAAGCTCTTCGAAGCGGAAAAAATAGTAGTTCCGAGAATCACCCATAACGCAAATTGGGTTAATCCTACAAATGCAATCCCAACAATTTTCCCCATCATCAATTGAAAAGGTCTTACGCTTGAAATGATTACTTCAACAATGCGGCTTTGTTTTTCCTCCATAACTCCCTGCATGACCATTGAGCCATAGATAAAGATGAACATATAGATCATAAATCCAAAGATATATCCCAGGACCATCCCAATTTCAGTGGAGCTCTTTTTGGTTTCGCCACCGGCACCCACTTTGATTGTATCGACATTGATATGAGTTTTGGTTGCCGCAATCTTCTTTTCCAGATCGGGGATGGCAGTCTGTCGCACAACTTCTGCCATTTTATCTTTTTCGATAATACCCTGAATCTTGTCCTGAATTGATGATTTGACATCCCATGGGATATTGCGCTCACTAATTACCTGGACTGTTTTGGTTACCAGAAAATTGGGCTCAATAGCCAGAAGTGCGTAGTAAGATGAATTTTTAGGATCATTTTTTGCGATCTGATACTCCTCTTTTGGGATAAATTTGAATTTTGTGAATTCTGAGTTCTCCATTCTGCCCAGAAAAACTGCTGACCCGTCATAAACTCCAATTGTTCGTACCTGTTCATCATCCAATGTCATTAAATATCCCGGAAGGAACATCATTGCCGACATCAGAACCGGCATAAGAAGGGTAAGGATTATAAATGATTTTTTCTGAACACGCGTGGTATATTCCCGTTGAATAATAAGTAGTATTTTATGCATTGTTCCGGATTTTTAAGAGTTTTGTTTGACAACTTTAATGAATACCTCATTCATG
>CAIOOC010000385.1 GCA_903859795.1 uncultured Bacteroidia bacterium | reverse complement strand
GTTTATCGGTTGATAATTTGATACAATACTTGATTTCATATTCCCTTTTGCCGTTTGTCTGGGGGGAGTCCCTTTTTTATCCCTGAATTCCTGTAATGGTAATTGTTCCAGAGTTTTTATCCAGATGTTTCTGGCCTCTTCGAATTCGTTTGTAATTTGTTCCTTTGCGACCAGGAAAGCCTCTCTTCTGGCATTAAACCGGTTAATGGCTTCTTCCCGTTTCAACAGGCTTTGTCTGATTTTGCCGGTAATTTCTCTCATGTTCTGTTACGGTTTTTTAAAACCTTTCCCTCCGCAACGGGTACATGGAAGGCCGTCGCCTGATCTTCCTCTCCCTTTGCATTGGGTACACTTGGTATCTCCTTCAAAATGATTGCTCCCTTTACCACCGCATACGATACAGGGAACCCTTGCCCCCAGCGGATTTTTCCCTGAACCTGAACAAAAAACACATTTTTTCAGCGGATGTACTATTTCTGTTTTTCCGGTCCCGTTACAAACCATACAGGCTGATATCGGAGAGAGTAAATCAAAAGGATCCTTTCCACTGCCACTGCAAAATGCACATTTAATGATGTTTGACATGACTTACGCGGGGTTTTGATTATACATGAAAAGCTTTGATTTTCGAAAAATGCTTATTGGAGGCTTATGCCTCCTTGCTATTAATCGTCCTAAGCAGAATACTGAGTCCGGCCAAATTGACCAGACTCAGTAACTGAATGCTATTTTAGCGGGAAATAAACGTTGTCCATTTTTTGAACCTTGCCTTCGTCCAGTAAAGCCTTGGCAATAAATCCGAGTTTCATTCTTGTTTCTCCCAGCGGTTGTTCCATTTCTGAAATTTTCACTCCCATTGGATGTTTGCTGATATAGTCAAGAACTTTTTCTTCAAGTGTCATCGGCGTAACTGCTTTGTTTTTAGGTTTTTGAGGAACTTCAACCGGGGCAGCCATTATGGGTTCGGCAGGAATTTCAACCGGGGCGGAAACAGCTACCGGCTCTTCAGCTGCTATCACCTGTTTTGCCGGTTCAGCAGGCTCTTCAGATTTTACTTCCTTTTTTTTTTCGGCTTTAACCGCGGCGGCTTTTGCAGGTTTAACTACTCCCGTTTTTCTTAACTGGGCTATTGTATCCTGCATTTTATTCCATTCTGCAGCTCCCTGGCTTCTGTCCTGTGAATAATCACCAATCAGGTTGTTGCTCGCTTTCTCGATATCCTTGACCTCTTTTTGGATTGCTTTGATTGAGGTATGAATATCTTTCATCAAGCCTTTGTAGTTATTCATTCTGGATGCTTCACCACTGGCTAGGTCCTTACGCAGTTCCTGGGCCATCTTCTGATTTTCCTTGCTGATCTCAGATAATCTTTTCTGAAAACCGTGCAGCATTTTCCTTGTATATTCAACCCTTTCAGCAAGATTTTTACTCAGGTCTGCCCTCAGTTCGGCTGACATGCCTGCATGCTGTTTGTCGAAATTTTCAAGCAATTCGTTGGTGTTCTTAAAGATTGCAAGAACTTCATCATTGATGCTTTTGATGTCATCGTTGATGCTTTTCATCAGGGCGTTGAATTCAGCGATCCTGGTTTTCTCATCTTCTGCCCTTACAGCTCTGCCTGCAGCAAAGAACTGACCCAGTTCGCCGGCCATTTCTTTCCTTTCGGCATTAAATTCATTGATCATATTAAAGGTGGAGGTCTGGATCCCGACTACTTCCTTCTGGATCGAAGCGATCGTCTGATGGATATTACTCATCAGGTCGTTGTAAGTGCTGATCCGTTCTTTTTCACCGGTTGCAAGGTCTTTTCTCAACGCCATAGCATTGGCGTTTAAAGCAGCAGTCATCTCCATATGAT
>CAIOOC010000384.1 GCA_903859795.1 uncultured Bacteroidia bacterium | reverse complement strand
ATTTTTAAATATTAAAAATATACGACAAATTCCCCAATTTTTTAAATACAAAAGTACTTTTTATGTCTGCTATAACGCTCTCATTTTATTCCCTTTTGCATCATGTGTTACTTCTGCAAGTCCCAATGCCTCCATTAATGGTGGGATGTACATTCCAAAGCGCCCGCGAAGACCTTTTTTAATTCCATACCAACCGCCAATAGGATTGTTTTCAGAGCGCCCCCACGCTTCTACTGTTCCATCTTTTGCAGTCTTCTGCTCATCTGCGCTGCCCAGCTCCATCCAGTCGCCATATTCTTTCAGCATTGTATAAAGGTCATTTAGACAACGTATTTCGTATAGCAGAACTGTTTTGCCAACTGTGCAAATCAGAACTTCCTTGCCACCTTTTTCGTCGACATACATTGTGTATTCCGATGATAATGGCGGCGTTTTTAAAAGCAAAGGTTTTTCTTGAGTTCCGATTTTTTGTCTCATGTTCGTTCTGTTAACAGTTAAAAATGTTCGAAGATGAACCAACTAATATTAGCAACTCCTGTTTCGGTGGCACTTCTAGCCCGCTCGATTTAAGCTGTTCCTGAAAATATTTGAATGAAGGTACTTCAGTCAATAACTTCTGGTCTTCGTCCGACTCAAAAAATGCAGTATGAATGAATGTTTTGTTATCATCAGACAGGCAGGCATTGTAGTTAATACCTTGATGATTAAGATTTTTTAAATCAATCATCACATTTTTAATGTTGTTCTGATTTTGTTCTGAGTATTCAGCTCTAACCGTATAAGTGACTTTAATTATTTTCATATTCTTTAAATTTAAGGGTTTAATAATTCATTTACAATTCACTGTTTGTTTTTGTTCACTTCTTTGACGATTGGGCCGAACAAAACGATAGGATTAATCAGTTAATTTCAACTGATCAGCTTTTTTTAGGTTTTTCGTTGTTTTATTGGTTTTCGTTTTTTTATGACCGTTTGATGAGTAACCAGGTCACTTTTTCAGCTCATTTTCTTTATCGGGAATCGGGAAGGTTGCATTAGATATGCCTTCCCTTTCGGAGATCAATTTCTCCAGATTCATCATCCCTACTTCTTTCTTATATTGATCTATACTCATGATTGATAATATTTGTTTTAGTATTTTAAAATGTTTTTTCTAAAATTGAAGATTAAAAATTTAGCCCCATACCGCCATCCACAAAAATATCCTGACCGGTAATATGCCTTCCGGCCTCAGAGCACAGTAACAAGGCAGTTGCCGCGCAGTCAACTGGCTAACCGATAAAACCAAGCGGGATTTTTGCTTCCACTCCTGCTCTGTATGCCTGATCTTTGAGAACCTCCACATTCCGCCCTGTAAGAATGGCTCCCGGAGCAAGATTGTTTATCGTCACACCGTTCGGACCAAATTGTGGTGCCAGACTTTTAACCATGCTAACCTGGGCAACTTTTGATGCAGCATAGGCAATCATTTGGTGATGAGGGCGTAACTGCTGAACACTTCCAATTGTGAGGATACGTCCCCAACTCTTTTTTTGCATGGTCGGATAGATCTCCCGGATCAGAAACAGTGAAGCCCTTAAGTTGGTGTTGATTAGCAGATCAAATTCTTCGGTGGTTATCTCCTTCCAGGATTTTCAAACCTGTACTGATGCATTTAGTACCAGTATTTCAACATGCAGTTCGTGCTTTTCAAGGTATTCGGATATGGTTTTTGATGAATCAACAAATAAAAGATCACAGGCAATCCGGTCACTTTCTATGCCTATGAATGGCTTAATAAGCGATACGGGAAAGTTATCAAAGAAGTAAATTTATATGGAACACCAGATTATCAGGCAAACACGTACGAGTTTGGAATGAATGTGCAATTCTCTCCTCTGCCAAACAACTCGATCATTCTTGCCGGTATCAGTAAAGTATTAAAAAGAACCCCCTTTATGCCAAAATCGAAATAGTTTAACACGTTTTGAAGTGAAACTAACATCTTCAATTTAACTATATTGCAGGTTGGCTTTTGTAAATGATTTAATTACCTTTAAATTTTAATAGTCAGTTTAGTAATTTTAAGAATACCGTTCAATTATAATAAAGGACTTTATACAAATTAAATAGAATTCAAATGGTCATTTCTTTGCAATATGGTTATGATGAAATTTCTTTACAAGTACCTGAAAATAGTATAGTATATCAGTCTAATTATGAAAATACTCAGGAATCTCCTTCTGCTATTTTACTCGAATCAGTTACAAATCCGGTTGGAGGAAGACCATTAGATGAATTATTACTTAAAAGGAAGCAAGGCAAGGT
>CAIOOC010000383.1 GCA_903859795.1 uncultured Bacteroidia bacterium | reverse complement strand
ATTTGGGTTTTTGTTTATTGGAAACCTATATTTTCACAAACTCAACACGCCTGTTATTCGCCTTTCCTTCCTGTGTATTGTTATCCGAAATGGGTTTTGATTCTCCATACCCTTTGGAGCTAAGTCGTGACTCTTCAATACCGAGTTCAACCAGAATACTCTTCACCGAATCAGCGCGCTGCTGGGAGAGTTTCATATTATAGTCATCATTTCCGTGGCTATCTGTGTGCCCCTGGATCTCAAACTTCGTATTCAGGTTTTCCTTCATCATTTTCACAAGCTCATTGATAACCCCCATACTCTCAGGCTTAATTGTTGCTTTGTTAAAATCGAATCTGATTCCGTGAATTATAATCCGTCCATCAGTTGTCAACTTTTGCAGCATATTCATACCACCTCCCTCAGCTAATTTAATATTTGTAAAGAGGATCGGAGATTTTTGGCTTCCAATTCCCCCAATCTTAAGTGAAACAGCAACGAAATCTATCCCGGGTACGACCAATACCCTGTATTGATTAAGATAGACCTTCATCTGGTTATTCCGATAGGCAACAGCGATATGATTCCATTTGTCAAGGTACTTTTTTGTCCTGATATCATCGGGGAGCTGAGCACTGAGATTTTTGGATTGAGAAGTATAATTAATATTGTTATCGTTGATCGTCAGAGTCGCTTCTTTACCTGCTGCATTCACAAGAAAGAGAACTATCCCTGACGCCTTATTTACCGACTGCATTAAATGGTCCAATTCAATCGTAAATGCTTCGGGTAAATATTGTTTAGTGTTAATCCGGGGGAATACTTTACCGTAATTCCCCTCAATTATTGAGATGGCAGGAACATCCATTACTTTATTGACTACTGCTTGCCCGCTCTGCAAATCCCAGTGTGAAGGAAATTCCCCATCCTTATCGCTACGAAAATCGTCTTCAAAAATGATTTTTTCACCCCCGATGAAATCATAATTGTTATAAGATTTATAAGATGATAAAGATGTTTTAGTCTCCTGTGCTTGAAGTATCTGCATGGAAAGGAGGCTCGATAAAATAATTCCAAATTGCACCATTTGCCTTTTCATATTGTTGTATTTTAAGATTATAAAACCTTTCCAGGGTCCAAATCTAAAGTTGCTCAATTTCTCTCAAATCAGTAACACCCTGGTTATTTACTGATTGATTAGCCTGGCAAAATAATTTCCAGATATAAAACTAAATAATATTTTGATTTTAGCAAATTACAATTACCTGCGAATAAAATTCAGTAAACAAAGACTACTATGTGCACTTCCAAATTCAAAATGTGATGGCTGCATATATTCGTTATTTGAGGAAAAAATATTACTTTTGCAGCCGTGTTATAAAAGCACTGTCAATTCGGGGTGTAGCGCAGCCTGGTAGCGTACTCGTCTGGGGGGCGAGGGGTCGCAAGTTCAAATCTTGTCACCCCGACGGATTGAAAATCAAAGGGTTATGATTTATTTCATAACTCTTTTTTTATGCTCTTGTATCGGATTTGTATCGTTTCTGATAAAAACTTACAACTAAATAGATATTTCAGGCTCCCATTTAGTGAACTTTCAACCAATAAAAAACCCGGCAGAAATACCGGGCAAATTCGTTTTTATATTATTATGTTAATGGTGTCCTATAACTTGTATTACGTTAAATAGAACCTATTTTATGTAATTGAATATCAACACTTTATAGTAAATATAATACCATTGTACATAATATAGTAATTATTGATAATTATTGATAATTTTTGCCATTATGTCAGTAGTTTTTAGCGATTTACGGCCTGAATATTACCTCAAACTTACTAAGAAATTTACAAGAAACAAAAAACCCTCTCAGATTTTACCTGAAAGGGTTTTAAGTAATTAAGTCAAACGTTACCAGCGATTAGACAAAATCAGCGTTCATTGTAAATGCAATTCAAAGATAGTGATTTATTCCAAACTTTCTTTTGCCTCTATATCTTTTGCCTCTATATCTTTTAATCTCCTTTTGAGATTTTTTATTTCGAGCAGTAGGGTTTTTACATCCCTTTCCAGGGTCACTAATCTGGTGTAATCTTCCTTAATTTCTGTGTCAATTGTAGCTGGCATAATTTATCTTTTTAGACGGTTAAATAATATCCCAAACCAACAAAATAAAATCAAATATTCCAAATAAAAAGCTGTTAAAATATTCATTATCAATAATATGTGCTTAATGAGTACACTTTACAAACCTTTAAATGTGTACTCATTAAGTACACTTTCCGCTATCACTTAGCGACTAACAAACCGTCGAGAAATTTATCCTCTCCATACCTAACATTGACCAGGTAAAAACCTTCTGGTGGTGCCAGTCCGGCCACCTGCTGAGGGGTGTCAACCAAAGTAACACAAAAATCATACTGACCAGATATAGATTCCACCTCATCAATGGTTAAAATTTCTCCAGTCTGATCACACTGATAATGTCCGGTGTCGGTTCGGTTAAAAGTTTTGGCCTCTCCCTTTTGCCTATTCCCTGGTGCCAGTGTGAATTTTCCGGACTGTAATTTTGCCAGAAATTCACGCTTTGCTTTGGTGTCAATCTTTGAAAGTTCCATTATTTTGAGTTGTTTATAAGGTGGTCAATTACAATATCCAAATCTTTCTCAGTCATTTTCTCAATATTCAAATCAATGGCAGTTTCTTTTTGAACAGGAACCACGTATTTTAACATCTTCTCATAAATCGCAATTCGGTCTTTTGGATCCAATTCTTTAAAATCTTTCTGCAT
>CAIOOC010000382.1 GCA_903859795.1 uncultured Bacteroidia bacterium | reverse complement strand
TCTTTTCCACCAGATATTCCAGCCACATAAACAGTGGGGAGAATATGGTCAATCGTCGCTGTTTCCAACGGTATGCCACGCGGTTTCCGCTTCTTCTTTTCAACGGTAAGGATCTTAGTGGCTGGTATACATTTTTAAAAGGAAAGGGGAAGAACGTCGATCCGGACCATGTATTCACTGTTCAGAATGGTCTGATCAGAATCTCTGGCCAGCAGTTTGGATGTATTACAAGTGATAAAGAATATACAAACTATAAACTGGAAGTCGAGTTTAAATGGGGAGAAAAAACATTTCCTCCCAGGGTTAAAAATGCAAGAGATAGTGGTATTCTACTGCATTCAACAGGTGAGGACGGAGGTTTTTCCGGAACATGGATGCACTCAATTGAATGTCAGCTTATCGAAGGAGGTACTGCTGACATAATTGTAGTTGGTGACGGGACACCTAAATATTCGGTTACTACTACAGTTGGTCCTGATAAAGAGGATAGTTCATATGTTTACAGGCCCAATGGCACCCCGGTAACAATCACCGGAGATCGTATCAACTGGTTTGCACGTGATCCGCAATGGAAAGATGTTATTGGATTCCGCGGTTCAAAGGACCTCGAAAAACCGCATGGAGAGTGGAATAAAATCGAAGTTATTGCAAAGGGGAAAGAGATTACGATCTTTCTTAATGGCACAAAGGCTAACCATGTTTATGATGTTAGTCCTCAGGGTGGAAAGATCCAGATTCAGTCGGAGGGCGCTGAAATCTTCTTCAAGCGGATAGCGGTTACCCCTTTGTGATAAAACGTAATGATTCAAATTAATCTCATTATATAACAAACAGCTGGTCCTATGACGTTTAGTATGGGTGAAATTAACTTTTCTCTCATTGTTCAGGCCCGTCGGGAGCAATTGGCGACTACCAGCCGGCAGATTTTCATCGGGAGAAAGTAGTCTTTTAAATAACTGATTATTCTAATATTATACAAATGGAAAAAACCGCTTTAGGAATATTTGCCCACCCCGACGATGCCGAGTTGATGTGTGTCGGAACCCTCTCCTTATTAAAAAAGGCTGGCTGGAAAATTCATATTGCCACAATGACGCCAGGTGATAAAGGATCGGCCGAACATACCCGTGATGAGATTAGCCGGATCAGGAAGAGTGAAGCTGCAAATGCCGCCGCATTGCTGGATGGAACTTATCATTGTCTTGAATGTGAGGATGTTTACATTGTTTACGACAAAGTGACCATAAACAAAGCGGTAGAATTAATCCGAAAGGTCCGGCCATCAATCGTGTTTACCGCAAGCCCGAACGATTATATGATTGATCATGAGATGACCAGCCTTGTTGTTCAGACTGCCTGTTTTGCATCGGGGATCAAAAATATGGAAGCCTCGGGAACCCCTTTTGAAATGGTCCCCCACTTATATTATGTCGATCCCCTGGAAGGGAAAGATAAATTTGGTGTTCCTGTGATCCCATCTTTTTACGTCGATATAAGCAGTGAAATTCAGATAAAAGAAGATACCCTGGCCTGCCACGCAAGCCAACGCGAATGGCTTAGAAAACACCATAAGATGGATCAGTATATCATTGCTATGAAGCATTTTGCTGCACATCTGGGTGTAGCAATCGGTGCTCAATATGCCGAAGGATTCAGGCAACATCTGGGTCACAGCTATCCGCAGGATAATATACTGAAAGAGCTTCTTGGTAAAGCTGTTGTGGTTAGATAAGGTGCAAATCATCGAAAGGAACTTTGGTGGTATTTGGTGCTTTGGTGTTTTGGTAGCAAAAGAGTGTCCAGATAAGGCTCAATTTTCCGAATATCGCGAATATTCGGGATTTAAGCACTGAAAGGGCGCCATATTTATAAGCCAGGGTAAAGGTGTAATCCGCTCCCGTGAAAAGACTAACGGAATAATGTTCAGGTTTAAACGAGATTTTTCTTAACATCATCTTCCTGTTTTAGTAAATTATAGTTCAAAGACTCTGTATAAATTTCAAAACCAACTCTAAAAATTAAATTCTTATGGCCAGAAAACTTAGTATGTTAGCCCCTGAATGGTGGGATTTTACAACCCTGGAAGACGATTTATTGATGGATGCCGCAAAACTAACGCCGGAAGATGTGGCTCAACTATCACGCCCCGGCTTTAAAGTTGTCTTCTACGACACTCTGGAGGATTTTTATCTTGCAGAAGCTCTTGAGTATATCACAGCATGGAAGCAGGCTACTGCAAGTAATCCTGTTGGAATCTGCGGACCGATCGGTCCAACGGAACAATTACCTCTTGTCGCGCGGATTGTGAATGCATTGGACCTCAACCTGGCAAATGCCCATTTCTGGGGTATGGATGAATGGTATGTCGATGGTAAGGAACTGGCAGCTGACAATCCAATTTCCTTTGAAAAGGCAGACAAGGATCTCTGTTTTAACAGGATTAAACCTGAATTAAGGATGCCCGAATCGAATATGCATTTCCCCAAAGCCGATACAGGTAAATACATTGCGAGCTGGGAAAGTGGTGTCCGCTGTGCTGTAATGCAGGGTGGTCAGGGCGATACGAAGCACTGGGCTTTTAATGACCCATTCAAAAGAGAAGGTTTATATAAGGATGCTCCTCCAACACCCGAAGAGTTCCGGAAGCTGACTACACGTGTTGTCGATCTTCATCCTATCACCTGCATGCAAAACGCCCGTACAAGTGCTGGTGGCGTCGTTACCGGTATTCCAAGGCAGGCACTGACTGTCGGCCCACAACAAACATGGAAAGCTGAAAAGGTTTCGATCTGGCAGGCAGGAGCCCACGATAATGCGTTCGGACAGCGTCTGACTGCCCTAATGATCAGTAAACGAATCATGGACAGCGCCGTTCCAATGTCACTTCTTGCCGATCATCCAAACGTACAGTTTAATTATTTCAGAGGGGGGATTGGAGTTTGTGAGACTGAAATGCACTAAATATTGGATCAATTAATCAATCTCTACGTGAGCAGGAGCGGTTCAATTCCATCCTCAAAAACAAATAACGATAAAAAACCACACTAAGGCGCTAAGGAATAAAACTTTGCGCCTTAGCGTCTTAGCGGGAGAAAGAAAAGTTAGATATCATTTACTTTTGAGTGACCCTCAAGCTCTTCTGGTTTTAACATGACAGAAGTAGAAATTAATCCAAACTTATTCTTATGCGTGAAAAAGATTCTGCTGCCATTACCAGACGCAGCATGTTAAAAATCGGAAGCGGAGCTTTTGCCGGTGCAGTTATATCCAGTGGTGCAGTGAGCGGATTTGCACAGGAACAAGCGGTGAAGGCTTTTGTGAATTGGGAGAATCCTTACCGGGATATTCGTGGGTTTGGGTATCAGCCAAGTTATGAAGCGACGGGCTACAGCATCTGGAGTCAGTTCCGTCCGGAAAAGTTTGACAGGGAGCTTGGATTGGGTAAGCAATTCTTTCCCGGGATCAACACTGTCCGTTACTGGTTGTCGTTCGATGCCTTTTCTGTGGATCCGAAAGGTTTTTCAGAACATTTCGGAACATCGCTTGAAATCGCTCATCATCACGGATTAAAAGTAATACCCACGCTGTTTAATAATTGGCACAGCATCCCTTCATTCGGAGGTATTGCCGATGAGATGCTTAATTATTGGTTTGTAAACTATGGCAAAAGGGGAGAAGCTTCCAATTATGCCTTCCGCCCCTACTTTGAAAAAATCGTTGGTGATCATGCCAAAGATTCACGAATCCTTGCCTGGGATCTTTGCAATGAACCACATAATAACGGAAACTGGAAACTAACACAGGAATGGCTAACCCATAGTTATAGCCTTTGTAAAAGTCTGGGTACTTTGCAACCTGTAAGCGTTAGTGTTCAGGGGGGAATGGAGCAGCTGCGTGCAGTTGAGGCAATCAGCGACCTGTTTTTTATCCATCCCTACTTTGCGAAACCTGAGATATTACTTGAAACAGTGAACTTTGCTGTACAACATAAAAAAGGGGTGTTAGCTACCGAATGTTGCTGGGGCTCATTGGACGATGCAGAAAGAGTTAAGATCGTGGCCTCTGACTGCGGAAATCTGGCCAGAGCCGGCATCGGGTTTATGCCTCACGCGCTCCATGAGAGTCTGGTGGGTGACCTCCATCGGGCACAATTCGGGATGCTAAGCTCTGCCAGTTCAATGCATTTCATCTCGATGGACGGCTCACTGCGACCGGGTCATGAAGTGTTCAACCAATTTTAAAATTTGGAATTATGATTAAATATAGCCAAATCAACGCATTGACAAAAAGTAACCTATTAATTGTTTTTACACTGTTTTTATTTTTTGAGTCTGTTTTTGGAGCTCAAACAAAGAAGAATCATGGCAAGGCAATTGATGTGCAAAAGCTCGTTGAACAGCACTTTGCAAAAGGGAAAGTCCCCCCCTTTTCGTTTGTGTACGGGGGGAAAAATTCCGGGACTTTCATTAGCAAATGGAGCTATAAATATGAAAAGCTAACTTCAAATGATCCAAACATAAATGAGTCAGTTTACACCTACTCCGATCCCAGAGGAGGACTTGTTGTAAAATGCTATGTTTCAAGTTTCACCGATTTTCCCGTAGCAGAATGGGTGCTGAAGTTTTCAAATAATTCGATAAATAGTACCGCACTTATTGAGAAAGCCGCCACAATTGACCATGCATTTAATTCAAAGGATGGAGGAACTTTTGTCCTGCATCATGCCAAAGGAAGCAATGCGGAAAGATCAGATTTCCAGCCGATTGACGAGAAGCTCGAAATTGGAAAGCCAGTGTACATGACTCCCACCGGTGGACGTTCGTCCGACAACACCGCCTTCCCATTTTTCAATATTGAAATGCCTGGAAACCTGGGAATTATGGTTGCAGTAGGCTGGACAGGGAAGTGGTATGCCGACATCCTGCAGAAAGATCCTAAATCGGTAATACTTAAATCCGGGATGGAGAAAATGGCGTTAAAACTTGTTCCGAATGAAGAGATTCGTACCCCAAAAATCTCCATGCTTTTCTGGTCAGGTGAAGACCGGATGACCGGACATAATCAGTTCCGGCAGTTTGTGCTGGCCCATCATACCCGTAAAATTGCTGGAAAACATGTTGAATTGCCATTTTCAACGTTTCTTGCCAGGGAGGGCCCTCCTCCCTGCAATGAACATACCTGTTCAACGGAGTCTTTTTCCATAGCTTTGATTAATAGGCATAAACAGTTCGGAATCGTACCTGAGGTGTTCTGGCTTGATGCCGGATGGTATGCCTGCAAGGGACAATGGCCAAACGTTGGGAATTGGTCCCCAAATGTCGAGAACTTTCCCAACGGTTTAAAGCCGGTAACGGATGCCGCTCACCGTGTTGGTGCAAAATTTCTGTTGTGGTTCGAACCGGAAAGGGTAACAGAAGGAACACTTTTTGCCAGTCAAAATCCAGATTGGCTTCTAAATCTACCGGGTAATGGCAATTCACTTTTTAACCTGGGAAACCCGCAGGCACGGGTCTGGCTAACAGAATATATTTCAGACTTTCTTAAAAAGGAGGGGATTGATGTTTACCGCCAGGATTTCAATTTCGATCCGATGCCATACTGGATAGCAAATGACAAGCCCGATCGTATCGGGATTTCTGAAATCAGACATATTGAAGGTTTATACGCTTTCTGGGATACCTTACTTGACCGTTTTCCAAACCTGATAATCGATAATTGTGCCAGCGGAGGACGACGGATTGACCTTGAGACAATTTCGCGAAGTTCCCCGCTGTGGAGAACCGATTACCAGTATGGCGAGCCAGACGGATCACAATGCCATGCCTACGGTCTGAATTTTTACCTTCCGATGCATGGAACAGGTAATTTTACAATATCACCTTACCATTTTCGTTCCAATATG
>CAIOOC010000381.1 GCA_903859795.1 uncultured Bacteroidia bacterium | reverse complement strand
GGGATCATCCCCGGAGAAAGCTTAAATTATGTCCTGACTACAATTATCTTGTTTTCGGTGGCCCTGTCATTGCTTTTTGCCAATTTATTAGGAGTTCCGCAGTCAACTTCACAATCAACGGTTCTCGCATTAGCCGCACCGGCGCATTACATGGGGCAGTTAAATGCCACTAAAATGTTCACCGAGATCATACCAACCTGGATTATACTTCCGATCATCTCTTTCGGAATTATGTATTTAATTGCCAATGTTTCAATTAAGCGGTTTGACATCAGGTATCCGGGTTATTTTCAGACGTTCAGGAGGCAATCGTTTTTCCGGTGGATTGTCATCATTACGAGTTGCTATGTTGCTTTTTCAATCGGATCCAATAACGTAGCCAATGCCTCAGGGCCAATCACGTCAATGATTACCAACGAATTGCACATTAATTCGACCGGCGGAAATTTTGTTCTGATAATGATACTTGGAACCCTGATTATCGCCCCTTCGTTCGCGATTGGCAGTTCTATCTTTGGCCGGAAATTAATTGTGAAAACCGGGACTGAAATTACCGATATCGGCAAAGTCGAAGCCTCAATTATTTCTGTAATCACAGCTACTCTACTTCTTACTGCTTCGATAAGTCGTGGTATTCCTACTTCGCTGGTTCAGCTCAATACTTTCGCCATACTGGCACTGAGTGTTTCAAAGTCCGGATGGAAATCAACTTTTGCCAACAAGGTAGTAAAGAGACTCTGGCTAATTTGGTTTATTGCCCCGGTATTTGCATTTGTTTTATCATACTTTCTCACAATACTTGCAGATCATGCTGGACTGTTACATATTTGAGAGTGAGGATATTCCTGTCCCCGTCCTCTTTAATTCCTTATCCAGCTCATTCATATCGTCAAAATGTTTTTTCATTGTTGCCTTAAAATGAGAACCGTGATTGGGAATGACTGTGTGAACAAGCTCATGTACAAGAACATAGTCTATAAGCCTGTCATTGAGTCGCATCAGATGAAGATTCAGATTAATGTTTTTTTTTGATGAACAACTGCCCCAATTTGTTTTGTTATTTTTGATTGTTACTTTCTGAAAATTATAACCGAGGTCAGTTGCGAGTTGCTTTAATCTTCCAGGAAGATATTTTTTTGCATCAAAACGCAGTACATTCTCAACCATCGAAGCAAGTCCCTTTTGTACTTCGACGGATTCAATCGGCCTATCAAGGGGATATTCAAAAAAAATCTGGTTGTCTTTACGATCGTGCCTTATCCGCAAGTGAGTTACCTCTGCGGCGCAAACGTGATAACCGAAATTACGGGTAGTGAATAAATGTCCATGTTGAATCAATTTTGGAACATAAGCTCTTTTTGCCAGTTTTTCTTTGGCCTCTGCGATCCATTTGATGTGTTCGTTCAGGAATTGCTCGCCGCTTCGGTACGATGCCTGCCAGGGTATTGTAACTCTGATTTTGCCGTCGGGCCGGATAGAAATTTTAAATCGCAGCGCCTGACGGTTGCGCGTAATTGTTACAGAACCGATATTTTCGACAAATACCTCTTTAAATGGCATGGATAATCGCTTGATTTAAATGACTATCGTTTTTTTGAATTTGCGACAAGCTGATTGAAGAGAACTAATTGCTCTTTCAGTGCACTGACTTTATCGGCAGGATCGGTTCTGGCTTCCATCAGGATCCAACCGTTGTACTCAATTCCTGCAAAAAGGTTAAAAAGCTGCTGGTAAGGATAATCCCCTACATTAAATTCACGGACATGGACAGTGTCTCCGAACCACTTCTTAACACTGTTGAAATTCCCCTCCAAACCCGGAGGAAGGAGATCCTGCTCATTACAATTCCAGCACATTTTCACATTCCTGGCGGTTACCAGATCAAAAATTGCTTTCATATTGGGCAATTCCTGAGTCTTATTCCCATGCACTTCAACCCTCACCAAAAGCCCAAAATCGCTGGCGAATGTTCCAACTTCATTCAGTGAAGCCGCAATCTGGGAGATCGTTTTTTCCTTTTCAACACCTTCGGGCAGGCCGTTTGGCTTTACTTTTATGCCCGACGCCCCAATATCTTTGCAAAGTTTTATATACTCTTTGGTCTGATCGATATTCCACCGGAGTTTTACGGGGTCAGGACTATGAAATTCGAAATTTGAGCCGTAACCCAGACAGGTAACCCGACTGTCTGCAAACATTTTTCTCACCTCTGCCCGCTGAGATCCATTTAATTTACTCTCAACACCGTGGGCGTGTTCGGTTCGTAATTCGACTCCGAGTATCCCTGTTTTTTCGCAGTTTCTGATCAGAGTTGGCAGGTCCCAGTCTTTAGCCCACTGGTAAGTCACCAGTCCAAGCCTTATCTCCTGCTTTTTTGTTGCTGCCCATGCCGATAAAGGGTTAGTAGCTGTCAGGCCAAGTCCTGAAATAACACTCTTTTGAATAAAATTGCGCCTGGACAGATTTTTCTCCATTGTTTTGCTGTTATTATTGATTTCTTGCGGGGTGAAGATAGACATTCCCGGTTTTAAAACGAAATATAGCCTGAAAATTTGTTTATTTTGTACTCTGAATACAAATTAAAACAAATGAACATACTTATTATAGGCTCCGGAGGTCGCGAACATGCTTTTGCCTGGAAGATCCGCCAGAGTCCGAAAATTGATCAACTTTTTATTGCTCCCGGAAATGCGGGTACTTCGGAAATTGGAACGAATATTGAAATTGGGGTGACTGATTTTCCTGCAATCCGTAACCTGGTGTTGAACAAGCATATAGGCATGGTTTTGGTAGGTCCTGAAGTGCCTCTTGTTGAAGGAATTCACGACTTCTTCCTTGCTGATGAACTCTTAAAGGATATCCCTGTAATTGGCCCTGCAAGACAGGGAGCAATGCTTGAAGGGAGTAAGGATTTTGCAAAACAGTTTATGATCCGTCATGGAATACCGACAGCAGCTTATTTTTCAGTGACCAAAGATAATGTTGAGGAGGGAATAAGTTTTTTAAGAAGTCTGAAAGCCCCCTATGTTCTAAAAGCCGACGGGCTAGCCGCCGGGAAGGGGGTTCTGATCATTGATGGACTTGGTGAAGCGGAGCAGTCGGTGCGCGATATGCTTGACGGCATGTTTGGCCAGGCAAGTGCGACAGTTGTAATTGAGGAATTTCTTTCGGGCATTGAATGTTCAGTTTTTGCGATCACAGATGGCAAAGATTATAAAATTCTTCCTGTTGCAAAGGACTATAAGCGGATAGGAGAGGGAGATACTGGTCTTAATACCGGCGGAATGGGGGCAATATCGCCGGTTCCGTTTGCAGATGAGGCCTTTATGAAAAAAGTAGAGGAACGGGTCATCATTCCTACGGTCCATGGGTTGCAGCAGGATGGCATTCAATACAAAGGATTTATTTTCTTCGGACTTATAAGTGTGGATTCAGAACCATTTGTTATCGAATATAATGTGCGGATGGGTGATCCGGAGACAGAGGCTGTAATTCTTCGTATAAAGTCTGATCTGGTTGATTTGTTCGAGGGGGTAGCTCAGGGTAATCTCTCCGATCGACATATTGATATTGATCCGGCTTGTGCAGCAACAGTCATGTTAGTTGCCGGAGGATATCCGGGAGAGTACAAAAAAGGAGATGTTATCACAGATATGGATAAAACCTCTGGAAGTATTCTTTTTCATTCTGGCACCAGGAATAAGGGCAATGAGATAGTAACAAACGGAGGAAGAGTAATTGCGGTAAGTTCAAAAGGGAAGGATATTGAGGAGGCACTTAATCTGTCATACAAAAACGCCTCAACCATTAAGTTTAACAATAAATTTTTCCGGAGTGATCTGGGCTTTGATCTGTTAAAAAAGTGATTTATGTTATTACGTATTTTAAAAAGTAATACACTGTTTAGCCCGCTGTTGATTCCATTTATTGGGATACTTTTCTGGATTCATAGTTTACGTTCTCCGGTAAAATTGGATCTTAGTCTGGCTAACGGAGGTATGCCGTTGTATTACCTGATTATCCATTCCATTAAGAATCAGGATTTCTGGCAGGTCTTTATGGCTTTCCTTCTCGTAATTTTAAATTCATTTTTTATTGCACAGTTGGGTTCCGCATTTATTTTTCTAAAAAGGCGATCGTATCTGCCCGGAATTATTTACCTTATTACAGTCTCCTCATTTGGGGTGTTGCACTCTTTTCTTCCAGTGCATCTTGCAACTTTGTTTGTACTAATTTCTATTTATTTCATTTTCGACACCTATCATAAGAAGGTAGAGATCACCTATACCTTTAACGCATCATTTTTTCTTGCAATTGCATCCTTATTCTATCTCCCTGTCGTTGTTCTGTTCCCTTTGGTCTGGATCTCCATTTTTGTGTTGCAGAAAGACGATAACTGGCGGCTACTTGCTGTTCCAATTCTAGGATTTGGCGTTCCATGGCTGTTTATGTGGGTATATACTTTTTTGAATGATACATACAAAACTTTATGGAAAGAATTGGTTGACATGCTTTGGACCCGGCATAATGAGTATCTTATTCAACCCTATTTCCTGCTTCTGACTGCAGTTGTGGCTATTTTGACCACTCTTGGCAGTTTTTCAGTATTGACTGTTTATCAGAGAATTAAAGTGAGTGCGAGGAAATACTTTGTCATCTGTTACTGGACAATGGGATTGGTGATCGTTTCCGCCCTTGGACTTATGACGATCAGTATTGAGATTATTGCATTGTCAACAATACCTGTCGCCTTTTTTATCTCCCATTACCTGATTTCAGACCAAAGGACAAAACTGAAGGAGGTTCTTACCTGGATTTACCTGGGAACAGCGGTTATTGTATTGATTTTATATGTGTAGAGACGAGTTTTTTTATTACAAAAAAAAAAATCGTAAAAATAAATCAATCAGGAAAATACCCCTTAATTATACCCCGTTTTGAATCTTTCAGGAACAGCAGAATTTCGTCCCTTTCGCGTGACGCCTGCATTTCTGCTTCGATCACTTCGAGGGCCTGGGAGTTATTG
>CAIOOC010000380.1 GCA_903859795.1 uncultured Bacteroidia bacterium | reverse complement strand
TTACCTGCTGAAACACGTAGTTTTATGGAGCCCAGGTTCGGCAAAGACTTTTCCAGCGTGCGTATTCACCATGATCAGGGTGCCGGACAGATGAATGAGCAACTCAATGCAAAAGCTTTCACCTACCAGAACCATATATTTTTCGGGGCAGGGCAGTATCAGCCACAATCACCGCAAGGGAAACAATTGCTTGCCCATGAGCTTACCCATGTGGTTCAGCAGGGAGCTGCCAATGGACCTGCACAAAATGCCGAAAGGACAACCGGTAGCACTGAAACTTCCGTGCAGCGCCAGTCAATCCAGACAGGCTCATCCGGCATTCAACGAGGGCTTCTT
This sequence comes from uncultured Bacteroidia bacterium, assembly GCA_903859795.1. Taxonomy (GTDB): domain Bacteria; phylum Bacteroidota; class Bacteroidia; order Bacteroidales; family Prolixibacteraceae; genus JAAFHB01. The sequence continues at coordinate 21,728 of CAIOOC010000380.1, read as the reverse complement.
GACGATGCCAGACAAGGCGCAAGTGCAGTTGCCGGAGCATTAGGCGATATCATTAACAGTGTTAGGCAGGCCATTGGCGGAGGAATCAGTGTTGCCACAACCTGGATCAGAAACATAGCCTCAGGGATTGGCGCTGGAATAGTTGAGGCCTGGACGTTTATCAGAAATGTGGCATCTGCTATCAGACTTGGCCTTGCATCTGCCTGGACCTTTATTCGGGGAATCGCATCAGGTATTAGTCAGGCGGTTACCTCTGCCTGGACTTGGATCAGGGGACTGGCCACAAGAGTTAATATGGGAATAACTAACGCATGGACATGGATTCAGAGTGCCGCTGCCCGCATAGGAAAGGGGATTACCGCCTCATGGAACTGGATTCAGGCCGTTGCCTCAAGAGTTGCTCAGAATATCACGAATAGCTGGAATCTTATCCAGTCAATAGCTTCTCGATTGGCCATGGCAATCACGAACGCCTGGAACTGGATTCAGGATGTAGCTTCGAATATCGCCGGCTCAATTACCTCTGCCTGGAACTGGATTCAGGCCACCGCAGCCCGGCTGGGGCAGCATCTTCCGGCATCATGGGGCTGGGTGAAAGTGCTGGCCTCACGGCTGGCAATGGGGATTACAAACGCCTGGAACTGGGTCCAGTCTATGGCATCGGGTATGGCTATGGCAATCACAAATGCCTGGAACAGGATTCAGCAGATAGCCTCCCGGATAGCACAGAATATCACCAATGCCTGGAACTGGATACAGTCAGTGGCCCGGAATCTGGCTCAGGCTATCACCAATGCCTGGAACTGGGTTCAGGCAGCAGCTTCACGGCTGGCCATGGCAATTACCAATGCATGGAACTGGATCCAGGCAATGGCACGACAGGTCGGAATGGTCATCATCAGAGCCTGGAACCTGATAATTGCTACAGCCAGAAAATTGATAATCGACACAATTACAGAAGCCTGGAAATGGATTCAAACTTTTACACGCAATCTGTCAATGGTTATCACCCGGGCCATCGACTGGGTCATCGCTATGGCATTAAAAATAGGTAAAGCAATTTTGCAGGCGTGGAACTGGCTGGTAAATTTTGCAAAAAATGTGCTAAAAGGGATAATGAGCCTGCTTAAGTCCTGGGATTATTATCTTCGGGCACCTGATTTTACAATCGAGACACAGTTCAATGCCCCTGACGGTTCAGGAAGATTGCGGTCCAAAATTGGTGTAGGCGAGAAAGTTACCTTTAAAGGAAGCAAAATTGGCGACTGGTCTGCAACAGGTGGCTCGCCCGGCTCCTTAGCTTCAACTGATCACTTCGTCTGGACCGCTCCAAACAGAGGAGCCTCAGTCAGTGTCAGTTTAACTTCAGGGAAATACACCAAAACCAAGGAAATCGTCGTTCTGGAACCAAGTGCAGTAACAGGTCGCAGAACAAGCGTACTATCCTATGATCCGGGAACTATGGGGGCTGGGATGCAGCTCAAATTTTTATACAACCCTAAAAATGTTTCATTTGCAAATATTGAAGCAGGAGAAGTATCAGGCCCACCAAGTGGTGTGGAAGGATATTTTACCAAATTCCAGAGTAAATTGGATCATGATTCAGGGGATCAGTTTTTTCCCCTGCAAATCAATAATGAAAATACAGCAACTGATACAGCGGCAATCCGGGGTTTTCCCAGACCATGGTCCATCGGAAAATTTAAATGGATTATTCCAAACCGGTTCCGTGTTCACACCGAAGGGGGGGATGGTAAGATATTCGCTACAGTCGAACAGGCATTTACTCTTGAAGGCGGCAGTGGTAAAACCAAAGTTACAAAGGCAGGAACAGAAGTCAGCCGCACACCTTAATCTGAATAAATTAATTATTTAGATTTTATAAGCTTCAGTACATGAACTCAAATCCATTAACCTCAGCATTAAACTATTTACAATCTGTCATCAGTCAGAGGTTTGAAAAAATCCCCGAAACAGTTGATCATGAAAGGTTCTCTGCGGGCACCCTTGAAAATGATCTTTCCCCTTTTGCCGGATTTATCAAAATTCATATGCCTGATCCTACCGAATTTATTATCCTTATGCTGGCAATCGCCCCTCATGTTCAACCCGATTTCTTCAACCGGATAATCAGTAAATACTTACCTGAGGGGGGCGACTTCCCTGAATTTGGCGGTGTCAGGGGGAATAACCACCGCGGACTGCTTCCAACCGGTGAAACGGCACAATTTGTTATTGCAGGCAATAACCTCGAAAAACGGCTGGTCGTCCAACGTGTGTTTTCAGGGGAACATTGGTTTTCCAAAAAACATATTCTTTGGCTCGAACAGGTTCATCCCGGCGAACCTCTGATGAGCGGCAAACTGATACTTGATCCCGAAACTGTTGAATTACTTACTTCAGGTTCGATCAGCAAACCCCGTTTCACCATCGACTTTCCGGCCGAGCATGTCGAAACGGAAATGGAATGGGACGACCTGGTGCTCCATCCTAAAACGCTTCAACAGATTAAGGAGATCGAACACTGGATCTCACACAACCAAACGGTGCTTCACGAATGGGGGATGAAAAAACGGATCAAACCTGGCTACAGAGCTCTGTTCTACGGCCCTCCGGGAACAGGAAAAACACTGACAGCAACACTTTTGGGAAAATATACCTCCAAAGATGTCTACCGGATCGATTTGTCACGCGTTGTATCAAAATACATCGGCGAAACTGAGAAAAACCTCTCGTCACTTTTCGATAAAGCGGAGAATAAAAACTGGATTCTGTTTTTTGATGAGGCAGATGCACTGTTTGGAAAGCGGACAGACATCCGCGATGCTCACGACAAATATGCCAACCAGGAAGTGGCTTACCTATTGCAAAGGATCGAAACATACAACGGACTGGTCATTTTGGCCACGAACCAGAGGGGAAATATTGACGATGCTTTTATCCGGCGTTTTCAGACAATAATTCACTTTCCAACGCCCGGAGCCGAAGAACGTGAAACAATCTGGCGCAAAGCCTTCCCACCTCAGATAGAAACCTCTCAGGATATCAACTGGCACCAGATTGCAACACGATATGAACTGACTGGGGCAGGAATCATCAATGTGGTTCATTTCTGCGCGGTGGAAGTACTTCAGAGCAAGGTCTATGTACTTAGCCTGGCACAACTCGAGACCGCCATTATCCGCGAATATATCAAAGAGGGAAAAGTGGTATAAGCTATCTGAAAATTTGAAAATTCGACGATTCTGCAATTAGCGGATAATATTCTGTTGCAGTTTAAATTTTAATATCTTTATCTCCTGTTTTAGAATACTGACCAAAATTTATAAAAATGAGCAAAATCATCAAATTCGGAGAAGAGGTAAAAGGTTACGAAATTCCTGTCCTGAACGAAAGGGAAATAAGGGCTGCAGCTGGTATTTTCTTTGTCTTTGCCTTTACGTCGGTATTATTGGCCGTGATGAAAGGAAATTTTGTGTCCCTGAAATATTTTATCATCATATTTCTGTTCGATTTTATCATTCGGGTATTTATCAATCCCCGGTTTTCGCCAACTTTGATCATCGGAAGATTGATTGTAATCCGACAAGTCCCGGAATATGTTGGTGCGGCGCAAAAAAAGTTTGCCTGGGTAATCGGACTGATTTTAGCCCTGATAATGCTTGCGTTGGTCGTATTTGTAAATTCATTTAGTCCGATCACTGGTCTGATTTGCCTCATTTGCCTTATATTCCTGTTTTTCGAATCAGCATTCGGCATTTGTCTTGGGTGCCTGTTTTATGGGTGGTTCTATGGCAAAAAAGCCAGATATTGTCCGGGCGAGGTATGCGAGGTACATGACCGTCATGAAATTCAAAAAAGCTCCTGGGTACATTGGGTTATCATTCTTGGTTTTATTGCCTTTATCATCCTGTCCGTCTATTTTTTCAATGATACTTTTAAGGAACAACCACGCGACCTGTTTCAGATTATGGGATCAGCATCCTCAAAATAGAAATAGCCTTAATTTAATAGGGTTCTGTCTGATGAGGACAGGCCAAATACCCAAAACTATAACCCGTTTTCTTAAAATTCTTAAGTCTAAGTCTCAGTACCCGGTACTTTTAAAGTTTTTCCAACTGCAGAAACTCGCTGTTTAATATCGGGATGATTCTTTTTGTAGCTTAAACTTTACAAAAATTGCGGAGAAGATGAATTTGTAAAGTATAAAGTTCAAATTGTAGTGTATTATATGACAATTCAGAAGAACTAAAGGTGTATGGATTGATGATCTCTTTGCTAGGTAATTAAATCCTAAACCTGTACATTTGAACTGTATATTTGTGAGTTATGAAAACGATTATTGTATTTTCGGTTTTAATTGCTGCACTTTCCCTTGGCACCTTCTGCCAGACAAATATTAATTCCATCCATATCGATCTTGAAAAGACAAGGCTTTACTCTGACAGCCGCCCCTGGACCCGTTGGTGGTGGTTTGCTTCAGTAATTGAAAAACCGGCAATCGTTGATAATCTAAAGTGGATGAAAGATAATGGTTTCGGAGGCGTTGAAATTGCCTGGGTCTATCCGCTTAACCGTATGAAAAAAGATACAATTCATTACACCCCACGTCAGGAATGGCTCAGCCCTGAATGGACAGCGATGGTGGCCTACGCCAAACACAGTGCCGACAGCCTCGGTCTGGGCTGCGATTTTACATTCGGCTCACTATGGCCTTTCGGTGACATCCGCGTACCTTTCAGCGAAGCCACAATGAACAGGAACGATCCAAAATGGCGTCAGGAAATCACCGGTTCATGGGACTATCCCAAAAAAGGCTACGTCATCGACCATCTTAACAGAAAAGCATTCTTCAATTACGCTCAAAGAACCGGGGATGCACTAAAACCTGCTTTCAAAGGAGGTCTTTCAGGACTTTTCTGCGATTCATGGGAAGTCGAGACCAAATTCCTCTCTACCCCCGGTTTTGATGCCAATTTTACTAAAAATTATGGTTACACCCTGGCAGATTATTCCGATAGTCTTTATTCACCGAATGAGCCATACCGGCAGGTTAGGTACGACTATATGAAACTTCTTTCAAGTTATGTGATTGAAGAATTCTACAAACCTTTTACACAAAAAAGTCATGAGTTAGGCGCTTATTCAAGAGTGCAATGTGCCGGCGCTCCTTGTGATATCATCTCCGCATGTGCTACAACAGATATTCCCGAAACTGAGGCATTGCTTTATGAACCTTCCTATTCAAATATTGTGGCTTCAGCTGCAGGCCTTACTGGTAAAAAGGTGGTCACGTCCGAAACTTTTACCTGCCTCTACGGTTGGCCAAGAAACCATCACGGAGAGGAACAAACAGCTGATCTGAAATTAGTGGCAGATGCCATTTTTGCGAACGGGACTAATCAGATTATCTGGCATGGTAAGCCCTTCAATCCTGCAGGTGTGGATTCAGTGAAGTTTTATGCCTCGGTTCATCTGGGTAAAAGCGGTGCACTAGCCCCCGAAATCCCTGCATTTAACAATTATTTGGAGAAGGTTTCTTCAGCCATGAAAAAGGGGGTCACCTATAGTGATGTGGCAGTCTATTTACCGGTTGAGGACAGCTGGATCGCAGGTGAGCTACCGGTCGAAAAGCAGATGATCTGGGCATGGGGATATTACGAACAGCGAGAAACATACCTTCCGGCTGAACTTAAAGCCTGGCGACCACTTTGGATCAATGGTGAATTTCTTAAAAAGGCGATCTTAAAAAAAGGACGACTTTACGCAGGTGACCTATCCTTTTCATCGCTCTATATCGATGCGAAATATATGGATATTGAATCCCTTCGAAGGGTTGCAGAATTGGCCGGACAGGGGTTTCCGGTTTGTTTGAAGCAAATCCCGCTGGAACCAGGATTGCATAAATCAAAAAGTGAGTACAAACTTCTGGTGGGCAAACTCTCAAATTTTGGGAATGTAAAATCCTCATGGAATCAAATGACAAAGATTGCCCCATTGATTACCGGAACAGAAAAATTCGATTACTGGTGCCGGTCAACAGATGAGGGTCTTACGTTTTTCTTCGCAAATCCCAAATCAACACATCTCACTTTCCCCCTGGAATATGGCCAGTCTTTAAATGATCGGACAGAAATATATCCCGTCCAAATCTTTCACAAGGGAAGTAGAATTCCCGTTTCATTGATATTTAAACCATACCAGTCATTGCTCCTTAAAATTAATAAACTAAACAGAATATCATTTATTGATGTCACCTTTGAACCAAAAATACCGGTATACAATCCACGAATCAGGAAGGGGAAAGAGCCATGGGAAGTTTAGACCCCAAAAATAAATTTCAGGTAAATAACAATCGGCATAATTCAAAATAAATCGGGATTGAAAGCCGTGTGGGTAAACGTTTTTTCTATATATTTGACACCTCTTATCAGCTACTTTTAGTTCTCGGTTACCCATTTTCTTATTTTTTATGATCAAAAAGCTTAAAATCCCCGGATGGTCATGGCTCGTGTTCTTCATCGGCTTTGTCATCTATGCTATCATGCTGTTTATCATCAATAAAGCAGTAAAAGTTACCTCTACCGACGAATATTGCCAGTCGTGCCATATTCATCCCGATGCTGATGCTAATTGGAAGAAATCGACCCATTTCTATAACCCAAGCGGCGTGAGGATTCATTGTGTGGATTGCCATCTGCCACCAAAGGAGGATAACAGATATTTATTCATCAAGACAAAAACCGGACTGAGCGATATTTACAGCTATTATTTTAGAGATAAGAAATCATTTAACTGGGAAAACAAGAGGCTTTTGGAGCATGCAGTGAAAACTGTATATAACGAATCGTGCGTCAAATGTCACCAGAATCTTTTTTCCAAGGGTCTTAGTGCCGAAGGGGGGACGGCTCACCTTTATTACGAGAAAAATGCAGATAAGCTTGATCTTCAATGCATTAACTGCCATCTTGATGTCGGACACTACAACGCAAATTACAAACATGCAAAAATGACCGGCGTCCCTGTCACGGGTTCTGCATCACAAAATTTATACACTGCACCTGCAAAAGTAACCTCCTTTGAGAACTTCAAGGAATTTATACCCAACAGTGCAGTCTCCTTTAATATGGTTGCCGTAAAAGGAGGAACATTTAAGATGGGAAGTTCTGATAATGAACCATTCCGAAAAAACGATGAGGGGCCAGTCCGGACAGTTACCCTCTCTCCATTCTTTATGGGCGAAGTTGAAGTCACCTGGGACGAATTCTGGACCTTCTTTGCCTCAACCATGTCTGAGGGTCGGGTCGACCCGAACCTGGTAATGGCACACAATGCAAACTCCCCTGATGCAGTTACCGGGCCAACCCCTCCATTCGGAATTCCTGACCAGGGATGGGGAAGCGGGAAACGTCCTGCAATAACAATGACTCACTATTCAGCGAAGACCTATTGTCAGTGGCTTTCAAAAGTTACCGGCAAGCATTACCGCCTGCCAACCGAAGCAGAATGGGAATACGCATGCAGGGGTGGACACGAAACTCCATATTTCTTCCCGGGCGATCCCAAACGGCTTTCTTCAGAAGGTTTCAGAAGCAAAATATTTGGCGCCGATACCTCAAATATCAGCAGATATGTGGTTTATGCTCTTAATTCATCGGGAAAAACCCAGGAGCCAGGATTTGTAAAACCGAATCCATTTGGCCTTAAGAATATGCTGGGCAACGTACTTGAATATTGTTCCGATTATTACGCTCCCGATGCCTATTCTAAAACAGGCACTTCAGTTAAGGACCCGAAAGGGCCTGATTCAGGTGAAGAACATGTCATCCGTGGCGGAAACTATTCCTTTGATGCCAAAGATCTTAGGGCTGCATCCAGGGGATTCACGCGAACATCAGACTGGCTGAAAACCGATCCCCAGCAACCTAAAAGTATCTGGTGGTATTCCGATATCAAGGGAGTCGGATTCAGGGTCGTCTGTGATCCGGATCAATCCGTGACCATTAAGTGAACTAAAAGATAGATTCTAATCAATTTAAACAAAAAAGATCATGACAAAAAAGAATTCGTTGAGCAGAAGAGACTTTTTTACAACCTCCGCCGTTGTTGGTGTTGTGGGTACGATCGGGGCAGGTGCTGTTTTGGCTTCATGCGCCTCTGGCCCTGAAAAGTTAGTCCCTTTAAAGTCTCTTGCCGGTGCTTACATCCCAAATCTGGTAGATAAAGCAGATGACGGTCGGATGTTAAAAGCGGGTGTAATTGGATGCGGCGGTCGCGGATCTGGTGCAGTTCAGAATTTCCTCGATGCAGTTCCTACCAATGTTCAGATCGTAGCCCTGGGTGATTTATTTCAGGACCGGATAGACGATTGCCGTAAAGGCCTGAAAGACAAATATAAAGTTGAAGTTCCTGATAATATGTGCTTTACTGGCTTCGATAATTACAAGAAAGTACTCGCCGCCGGCGTTGACCTTGTAATCATCGCAACACCTCCGGCTTTTCGCCCTACCCATTTCGAGGCAGCAGTTGAGGCCGGAAAACATGTATTCATGGAAAAACCGGTTTGTGTTGACCCCGTTGGCGCCCGTTCAATTTTTGCAAGTGCGAAAAAAGCTGAAACGCAAGGTCTTTGTGTTGTTACTGGAACCCAGCGTCACCACCAGAGATCATATGTTGAAAGTTTCAAACAGATTCAAAGTGGACTGATCGGTGAGATTGTATCCGGAAATGTTTACTGGAACCAATCGATGCTATGGTACAGGGAGCGCAAAAAAGAGTGGAGCGATATGGAATTCATGGTACGCGACTGGGTAAACTGGAAATGGCTCTCAGGTGACCATATTGTTGAGCAACACGTTCATAATCTGGATGTTTTTAACTGGTTCTTCGGCAAAAAACCTGTAAGAGCTGTCGGATTCGGAGCAAAACAACGCAGACTTTCAGGCGATCAGTACGATATGTTCAGTGTCGATTTTGAATATGAAGGTGGTGTTCACCTGCACAGCATGTGCCGCCAGATTGACGGATGCGAAAATAATGTATCCGAGCGCATCGTCGGGACTAAAGGAACCTGGGAGAGCAGCAAAATGGAAATCAAAGACCTTGAAGGCAAGGTGCTCTGGAAATACGACCATGATAAAGAGAAAGCCGATTTTAAACAGACTAATCCTTATGTTCTTGAGCATGTTGATTTTGTAAATCACATCAGAAGCAATACCCCTATCAATCAGGCGGAAGAGACTGCAATTTCCTGTCTTACAGCTATTATGGGTCGTGAATCTGCTTATACAGGTGCAGCAGTAACATGGGAGGAGCTGGCAAATTCAAACATGAATACCCTCCCTGCAAAACTCGATATTGGTCCGGTGGATATGAGCGGGTACACCATTCGCGTCCCCGGGAAAGCTAAAGAGGAGAAAAAAGGATAATTAAATCTTAAAATAAAATTACTAAAAATCCCGGCAACCCCAAAGGTGGCTGGGATTTTCCTTTAAATTGACTTCATTAATAGTTTACATAAAATATCATACTTATATCATAAAGTTGATTTTATTTACGCTATTTTTACAGTTTAAGTCTGATTCTGAGAAATATTGTTCTTATTACCTAACTGCAGATTAGATCTTTGATTATAAAATTCTTCCTGTAAACCTATACTCACCATGCAATACCTGAATTCCTTCCGGACAACCTACTTTTTTAATGTTTATAATGAGACAGGTGAAAATGGGAAAAATAAACCTAATAATAAAGCATTAAATGCAAATTGCATTTTCGGCAGAAGAGAAATACGGTTATGGTATCTTATCCTTGTCTGCATAAGTTTGACAACCTGCGCCATCACCAATGACGCTCTGACTACCCGGATCGAAATCATGAAACCGGGAATATTTAACATTCCTCAGACGATAAAAACAGTGGCATTAATCAATAATGTTTCGGATCGTATAGATAAACAGCCTTTTACATATTTCAATTACCTTGTTTATGAAAAGGATATTTTCAACGATCGTGAATCAAAGGCAAGTGAAACGGATTCAACAATAAAATACCGCTCATTATCCAATTCCTGTTTGGATGCTTTAAGCTGGGAATTAAAAAAAGAAGGGTATTTTACCGGTGTAATCAATTATCATGACAGTCTGCCAAATATCAACTGGTCTGATAAAGAACGGTTTAATCCGGATCGTTTGTTTCAACAAACTGAATCTGACCTTTGTATCTTTCTGGATCAGTTCAGCTTTAATATTCAAAAATATAAGGACTTTGAATATGCAACCAACATAGCATCTCTTACGTGGACACTTGTTTATAAAAAAGATACTTCATTTTATACCTATGAACAAAAGGACGGACTAAATTTTACCGCCTCGGATTTTTCCCCCGAATTAACAGGAAATATGAAAATTAAATTTGTTGTCAATAATTCTGCAAGATCCCTTGGACAATCTTTTTGTTCAAAAATAATACCGACCTGGATTCCTGTCGACCGGATTTACTACACCTCTAAAAATCCGGAAATGGTTCAGGCTGAAAAGCTCGCCTTAAGCAACGATTGGCTCAAAGCAGCTGAAATCTGGAACAGGCAAACAAAAAGTAAAGATATCAGGATTGCAGCCAAAGCGAGCTATAACCTGGCAGTGGCTTCAGAGATGGAGGGTAACATGGATATTGCGATTGACTGGCTGGTTCGTTCATCCTCAATTCTGAAGAAAAAAAACAGTGAGGATCACAAATTAAATTGCCAAAACTACATCTCCATTTTAACCGAGCGAAAGAAAGAAATTGAGAAGTTAAGCAAACAGGTGAGGAATTAAAAAGCATCCCAGCTGCTGAAAATGTGGCGGGGATTGTTGTGGCTGGCAACTGGCAACTTGCGGTTGGCTACTAAAAGCAAAGATCCTACATGACAATTAAACGACTGTTCCAAAAAACCGAAAGGGAGATCAATCAAAACCATTCGATATTAAAGCCAGCTGCCACAAGCCAGCCGCCTCCGTTTCTAATACCTAAATGTCTAATAGCCTACAGTCTAATGGCCTATCCTCCTAATTCACCTCAAAATGGACCGGGTCGTGGTAGTTCTTGTAGGTACCTCCCCACAGCAAACCATATTTCTTCGCGATTTCGGGAACTCCCGTGGCCAGCCACGAAGCTTTCGAATTGGCCTTCTTTAAAATGATAAGCTGAAATCCCACCCGCTTATAGAGATTGAGATCTATAGCCCGTCCTAAAACATGCCGGCTTTTATTCACAGATGCATTACGCGGATTATCCCTTTTCAGCTGAATCTGCGCCTCCCTGGATCGCAATCCGCTGATTACTTCAACTTTCCAGGTAGTTTGCTTTTCTATATCAGCAATAAACCGGTTAAAGGTTTTAGCACATTCATTATTTGTTTCTGCAATGGAATTTAAAACGTTCTGATTAATATACCGAATTCTAAGGTCATAAACGATCGTAAAACAAAAATATCCGAAGAATAAGATAGCTATCACCATCAGGATAATTGTCAAATGCCGGAATGAATATTTATGCTTTTTCGAATTCATTACAAATACCTGAAATATAATTTTATATGAAATGTACCAAACTAAATCGCAACCGCTTTCCCATTGTTGTGATGAAAAATTGAACAGTGGTGATCTGCCTTAATTTAAGACCACGAAAATAATATCATTCCAATAACTTCTCATTGAAAGGAGTACAAATAATCTTTTATTAAGTCAGATAAATAATCATTTCAGGGTGCTTTGTTGAAGTTTTGTTTGTAATTTTATTGCCAATAAATTAACACTTAACGATTCAAAATAAAAAACATGAATAGAAAATTGCGAATGGGAATGGTTGGAGGTGGCAGCGATGCATTTATTGGTGCCATCCATCGTCTTGCTGCTTTTATGGACAACCAGATCGAATTGGTGTGCGGGTGTTTTAGTATCAATCCGGAAATTTCAGCCTCTTCAGGAAAGTCGTATTTCCTTCCTGAAGATCGTGTATATCAAAATTTTAAGGAGATGTTTGAACACGAATCCAAACTTGCCGAAGGTGACCGGATGGATTTTGTAACCATCGTAACACCTAATTTCGCCCACTTTGAGCCAGCGATGATGGCCCTTGAAAACGGCTTTAATGTAGTGATAGATAAGCCAATCACCTTCACACTTGCTGAGGCCAGACTTTTGAAGGCAAAAATCGAACAGACCGGTCTGACACTTGCACTGACACATACCTATTCTGGTTATCCTGCCGTTAAGGAAGCCCGTGAAAGGGTGGCACGTGGTGATTTTGGCAAAGTAAGAAAGATCTTTGTAGAATATCCGCAAGGTTGGCTTTCCTCCAAGCTTGAAGATTCAGGAAATGCACAGGCTTCATGGCGCACCGACCCTAAACGTTCAGGTAAGGCAGGCTGCATGGGCGATATAGGCACACATGCTCACCACCTGGCTGAATATGTCACCGGATTGAAGACCACTGAAATCTGTGCAGAACTTAATATTTTTGTTCCTGGTCGGCTTCTCGATGATGACGGAGCTGCTTTTCTTCGTTTCGACAATGGAGCTAAAGGGGTATTGGTTGCTACTCAAATCGCTGCAGGTGAAGAAAATAACATTAGACTAAGGGTTTATGGCGATAAAGGCGGTCTCGAATGGCATCAGCACGAACCCAACACCCTTTATCTGAAATGGAGCGACCGACCTGCAGAAATCGTGAGGGTTGGGAATGGCTATATGAGTCAGATCGCAATGCATAATACCCGCACACCAGGAGGTCATCCGGAAGGATACCTTGAGGCTTTTGCCAATATCTACCGCAACTTCTCCCTGACTGTCAGGGCAAAAATGAACGGTGAAACTCCAAAAGCCGAGTGGCTTGACTTCCCCACCGTTGAAGATGGAATACGGGGAATGCAGTTTATCGATACCGTGGTTGAAGCGGGTTATAACGATCAGGTGAAATGGGTAAAATTTGCTGAGTAACCTTAAACGCAATAAAACAGACATGAAAAGAGCAGTAACACTTTTTACCGGACAATGGGCCGACTTGACACTTGAAACAGTTGCACAAAAAGCCAAATCGTTCGGATATGACGGTTTGGAACTTGCATGCTGGGGTGACCACATTGAAGTAGATAAAGCCGATCAGGCGTATTGCGATGCCAAACTAGCCTTATTGAAGAAATATGACCTGAAGCTGTTTGCAATCTCGACACATTTGGTCGGACAGGCAGTTTGTGACAATCCCGACAGTCGTCACAGAGGGATGCTATCACCCGAAATCTGGGGCGATGGCGATGCAGAAGGTATTCGTCAAAGGGCTGCAGCGAGCGTGATCGAGACCGGAAGAGTTGCAAAGCGGCTTGGACTAAAAGTGGTTAATGGCTTTACAGGAAGTTCAATCTGGCAATATCTCTATTCTTTCCCCTCCGTTTCGCAGGAGACTATTGATGCCGGTTACCAGGATTTTGCCAAACGGTGGATACCGATTCTGGATGCCTATCAGGAGATGGGAATGAAATATGCACTCGAGGTTCATCCCACAGAAATAGCCTTCGATATCGAAACAGCCAAAAGGGCCCTTAAGGCACTTAATAATCACCCCGCCTTTGGTTTCAATTTCGACCCCAGTCACTTCGGCTACCAGGGTGTTGACTACGTTCAATTTATTTATGAGTTTGGTGACCGGATTTTCCATGTCCATATGAAGGATGTTACCTGGAATGAACACCCAGGGACAATCGGAGTATTTGGTGGTCATACAGAGTTTGGTGATAATCGCCGTTTCTGGAATTTCCGCAGTGTCGGTCGTGGCAAAGTCGATTTCGAGCGGATCATCCGTGCATTAAACGATATTCAATATACAGGCCCTCTTTCTGTTGAATGGGAGGACAGCGGCATGGACCGTGAAATGGGAGCTGCCGAATCGTGCGAATTTGTGAAAAAGGTCGACTTTTCTCCAAGTTCACTCGCCTTTGATGCGGCATTTAGTAAGGAATAGGAATATCCTTAGCAGATAACTTTGGAAGGCTGGATGCGAATCCGGCCTTTTTTACGAGGAGCTTTTTTTAGTGTACTTTTGTGTTTTTGTGCCTTTGTGGCATTTTTTATTTTTTTTCTTAAGATTGATTTTCCCAATGCACGTCGACGGTAAAAATTTTCACACAATCTGGGTCCATCCCGAAAACAACCAGGTCATCCAGGTAATTGATCAACGCAAATTACCCTTTGAATTTGAGATCGTTGACCTCAAAACCGCGGCCGATGCCTTCGACGCCATCCAAAATATGACAGTCAGAGGTGCACCCCTGATCGGAGTTACAGGAGCATATGGAATCTACCTTGGGTTGCTTAATGATACTGTCGGTGATTGGAAAGAGATACTTATAAAGGACGCAGAATATCTTAGGGGAGCTCGCCCTACCGCGATAAATCTTGCTATTCTCATTGATGAAATGGTGTCTGTTTTGCTGGGGTGCCCAACCCTGGAATCTGCTTGCGAGCTTGCCCTTGAGGAGGCTGAAAGGCTGAAAAGAAGAGAGATCGATTGGTCTGAAGCCATCGGGGAATATGGTTGCGAATTGATTGAGGCTATCAGTAAAATGAAAAATGGTGAACCGGTTAATATTCTTACCCATTGCAACGCCGGGTGGCTTGCCTGCATCGATTGGGGAACTGCTACCGCCCCCATTTACAAAGCGTTTCTCAAAGGTATTCCGGTTCATGTGTGGGTTGATGAAACTCGTCCGCGAAACCAGGGTGCAAGATTAACAGCCTGGGAATTAGCGCAGGAAGGTGTTCCGCATACCGTGATTCCCGACAATGCGGGTGGACATCTGATGCAGCACGGGATGGTCGATCTTTGTATTGTTGGAAGTGACCGGACCACATCAACGGGAGATGTGGCCAACAAAATCGGCACCTATCTCAAAGCGCTGGCTGCTTTTGACAACATCATTCCATTCTACGTGGCGCTCCCCTCGTCAACAATTGATTTTACAATGCGGGATGGTGTCCGCGAAATACCCATCGAACAACGGGACGGTGAAGAGGTCAGCCACATGGAAGGGGAACTTGAAAACGGTCAGATTGCAAAGATGAGAATTGTGAATCCGGGCTCTGCTGTTGCAAACTATGGATTTGATGTAACCCCCGCGAAATACATTACAGGATTGATTACCGAAAGGGGAGTCTGCGAAGCAAATCCTGCTGATATCTATAAATTATTTCCGGACTCCAAGTCCGGGTGCGACTTAAAGTCGCGCTCGGACTATTAACTATCAAAACTCAACCCGAATAGATGAATACTGTGCAACCCGATGACGGCTATATAAAATTTGCCTGCCATTTGATCCCTGAAAAAATCGAGATCCCTTCATCCCTTTTTGATCCCCTAAATTTCTGGAGAGAGGAGATGTGGCAGAAGTCCTTTATCGGTGCTTATCCCGATGGTATCGGATTTGGAAATATTTCGGTGCGAATTCCCAACAGTGACCAGTTTTATATTTCAGGTTCTGCTACCGGCAGTCTTCCTGAACTTGTTCAGATTCATTATCCGTTAGTTAAAAAATGTGACCTGTTGCAAAATACAATCTGGTGTCATGGTTTGATAAAGGCCTCCTCCGAATCAATGAGCCATGCCGCGATTTATTCCTGTAATCCCGAAATTGGTTCAGTTGTCCATATTCATAACCGCAAACTCTGGGAAAAGAACCTGAATATTCTTCCAACCACTGCCTGTGAAATTGAATATGGTACCCCTGAAATGGCCTACGAAATTATCCGGCTTATGGGATTGCCCGAAACACAAAACCGAAAAGTGTTTGTGATGGGTGGTCATACCGAAGGAATTGTCGCGTTTGGAAAAACTGTTGAAGAGGCGGCGAGGCGGATACTTGAGTTGGAAGCGGATTAAAAGAAGGAGTGCTCGTATTTGAGGGAGAGACGGAGTGACTTAGAGACCGAGAGTGAAATAGTGTGCTAATTTGCTAATGCGGCAATTTGAAAATTTGAAGATTTGAGAATTGGATGATAGGTGTAAATGCTAAATTTATATTTTTAACTGAATATCTGTTTTAACTTAGAAAATGTTTAATTTGATCTACTAGGTGAAATAACGAAATCATCGATAAGCTTGATCTTAGCCCTGGAAGGGCGTAATGTTGGTAGCCCCGGAAAAGGGTGAAACCCGCCATCCGGGGAAAAGAAGTATTCCATTTCTCCGTCCGCGCTCTAAGGCTGAAAACAGCGGATCAGTTCTTTCGGACGGAATCGATCTTACCTAAATTAAGATATTTTAATTAGATAACCCAAAATAATATTAGCCATGCCCAAAATTGCTATCATCGGTGGATCGGGACTCGAGAATCCTGAAATCCTAAAACAGTCCGAAAGGATTACAGTTGAAACACCTTATGGTGATCCAAGCTCTGATTTTATTTGCGGGACGATAGAAGGCGTTGATGTTGTGCTGCTTTCGCGTCATGGTCGTGAACACACCATTCCGCCAACTCAGGTGAATAACCGTGCTAATATATACGCAATCAAACAATTGGAGTGTACACATATTCTGGCTACCACTGCCTGCGGCTCCTTACGCGAGCATATTGGACGTGGTGATCTTGTCATTCCCGATCAGTTTATAGATTTTACCCGACACCGCAAAGTCACGTTTTTCGAGGCTTTTGAGCCCCATGTGATGAATCATACTCCGATGGCCGATCCGTTTAACGATTACCTGAGGGAAAAGCTCAATAGTGCCGGTAGTGAACTTGAACTTACAATTCATCCCAAAGGATGTATACTGACTATCGAAGGACCCCGGTTTTCCACACGGGCGGAGTCGCATATGTTCCGAATTTGGGGAGGAGATATGATCAATATGAGTACTGCGCCCGAATGCATGCTGGCCAATGAGCTAGGAATTCCTTATGCAGCAATCGCCATGGCTACTGATTATGACAGCTGGAAGAGTGATGAGACCCCTGTTTCGTGGGAGGAGATCCTCAGGGTTTTTGGTCACAATGTACATAACGTGGTCAATATTTTGCTAAAAGTTATTCCGGAGATTTAATTTCGTGAAAAAGTTGGAAAATACGGGGCAAATGAGTAAAATTGCACTCCGAAATTCACGAGTGAATTTTTAGGGCCTATAGCTCAGTTGGTTAGAGCATCTGACTCATAATCAGGGGGTCGCAGGATCATGCCCTGCTGGGCCCACCCACTGAATCAAGCACTTACAGAGATCATCTGTAGGTGTTTTTTATTTCACGCCAGGTTTACGCGAGATTTTAGGGTAAAAGAACTCTGAAATTTGATTTTACCTTCTACTTTTCAGTTCTTTTTCTAAATTTTTAATACTGATCAATTCATAAGAAGCAGAGTTATCCTGATTTTTTAGATAATTAATCATATTTTCCAAGTTCTTATCTCTTATACTTTTTAATAATTCCTTAGTGTAAAACATATCCAGGCTTCCTATATATGCTTCCAGATAATCTTCCTCAATTTCATTTGAAAAGAAACTATCCAAATAACTTTTTTCCTCATCATATTCAACATAAAAATCCTCATCCAAAAGGTCATTAAATGTTTCAAGGAATAATTTTTTATACGCTACACTATTATCTATATCTTTCAAATAATAGTCCTGGAGGAAATTGGGATAATCCTCATCATCATATGTGATAGATAAATCATAAAAGCCAAAAGACGCAAATTCATCTTCTACCTCCTTCTTTCGTATACAATCTTCTAAATCTTTTATATCAAAAAAACAATTCAAAAAATCAATTTCCATTTGTAATATGAATAGCAATTCATATCTGTTAAACTTTTCATAATTAATCTCCATAAATCAGACGTTTTTAAGATGTGCAAGATTACATAATAGAATCAATAGTAGAGGTTATTTTATTGCTTTGCTTTAATGTCATAAGCTATCAATGCGTTGCTGTGTCGGATATATAAAATTCCATGATGGATTACCGGGTGTGCCCAGAATGGACCGGCGTCTCCGAGGGTGATTTTGAAGCTGCTGACCAGATCAAACTTTTCCGGATTGGCTTTAAGCAGTCCCAGCGTTCCCCGCTTTTCGTCATATATATAAAGCATCTCTTCTGCTGAAATGATTGATCCTTTACAATTCCAGTGTTCTTCCCATTTTTTTTCACCTGTTTTCCAGCTAATACAGCACCAGTTTCCGTCTCCATTATTTAGCCAGTTTGACCCATAGATATACCCATCGACCGATACTACCCCGCCATGATGAACATCCAATACCTGATCTGTCCACACTACTGTTGCACTTTTACCATCCTCCCCAATCTTAATCATCTTCCCACCCACATTATATCCACCTGTAAAATAAATCATTCCGTTATCATATAGGGGGGTCACGCACATGATAAGATCCCAGTTAAAACCAGCTGGTTTTTCGATTGGAACTTTCCAAAGAATTTCTCCGTTTGAGGCATCAACTGCGAAAGCGTTTCCTAACGACACATTTACAACCATCTTTTTCCCTGCATAATTAATTAGAACTGGTGAAACATAACCTGGCTTGTCGTTTAGGGGAGCCGATTTCCAAATGAGCTCGCCCGTGAGTTTATTAATGGCAATAGTCATAGTCTCTGGCCCGCCTGGAGTGAAATAAAGTTTATCCCCGTCTATCAGTAATGATTCAGCAATTCCCCACATTCCGTAGGTCCCTTTATTTAATTCGCTTGCTTTGTAGGTCCAGATAATCTTACCGGTAACTCCTTCGATGCAGGCAAGGTCGCCATACCCGCTGGTTGTGTAGACTTTATCACCCTCAACTGTTGGTGTTGCCCTGCTCTCCGGGAATGATTCTGTCCATGCACGACCCATAACGGTTTGCCAAAGGGTTTTACCATTCAGATCCAAAGCAAAAAGGATATCGTCAGAGCCTTTTTTACCTGTGGTATAAATCATATTATTACCGAAAGAGACAGATGAGTAACCTTTGGAGAGTTCAGTATTAGCCCAGAGTAATTTCGGTCCCTCTGCAGGCCACGATTTTAACAGCCCGGTTTCAGGGGAAACTCCGATTCGGTTTTCTTCGCGCCACTGGCTAATTTGGGCATTACATAGCAGCGTAAAATTAAAGAGTAAAATCAAAATCAATTTGATCGATCTCATTCGCATATTATTTATTTTTTATCCTATTCAGTAAACAAATATATTGCTTTGATTTAATGTTTTTTCTTTGATGCAAATAAAATACTATTTTTATCCCAACCCCGATGTTCCTAAAATCTGGGGTATACTAACTATTTTCTAAAAAGAGACCAAATGAAGTTATCTGTTCTGGATTTGATTGTTTTTATTGTACTGACTTTGGGAAGCGTAATTTTTGGTGCCAGTTTTTTCCATAAAAACAAGACATCGTCACAGTTCACTTCAGGAGGAGGTAAACTACCGGGATGGATAGTCGGGTTTTCACTATTTGCAGCCTTTTTGAGCAGTATAAGTTTTCTTGGCCTGCCAGGCAAAGGTTACATGGCGAACTGGAATGCTTTTGTATTTAGTCTCTCCATTCCAATCGCCGCAATCTTTTCCATCCGTTTTTTTGTTCCTCTTTACCGGGGACTGGGTAGTATATCGGCCTACCATTACCTTGAGGTCCGTTTTGGCGCCTGGGCAAGTATTTATGCATCAATCTGTTATATTTTAACAAAGGTTATGCACACCGGGGCCATTCTGTTATTGCTTGCATTACCCTTAAATGCCCTGTTTGGATGGAACATAGAAATTGTAATTATTTGTACCGGAATAACCGTAACCTTTTATTCAATGCTGGGTGGTATTCAGGCAGTTATCTGGACCGATGCAATCCAGGGTATTATACTTATAATTGGTGCGGTGGTTGCCGCTTTAATCTTAACATTTTCTATGCCCGGAGGGCCGGCACAGCTATTTGAAATTGCTGCTGCTAACCATAAATTCAGCCTGGGAAGCTTTGGATCTAGCCTGAAAGATTCAACATTTTGGGTGGTTCTGATGTACGGGTTATTTATGAACCTCCAGAATTTCGGTATTGATCAGAATAATGTTCAGCGTTATATGACGACAAGTTCTGAAAAAGAGGCAAAATCTTCGGCATTCCTGGGTTACTTTTTATATATTCCATTGTCGATGATTCTCTTCTATATTGGAACAGCACTCTTTGCATATTACACAGCTCAACCCGACTTATTACCTGCCGAACTCCGGGTTACCGGTGCCGGAGATAAAATCTTTCCTTATTTTATTGCAACTGCACTTCCCGATGGTATTAAGGGACTATTAATCGCCTCAATTTTTGCAGCCGGAATGAGTAATGTCTCTGCCAATATAAATGGAACTTCCACAATTATCTTATCCGATTACTACAAACGATACTTCAATAAAAATGCGAATGAAAAATCATCAATGAAGGTTCTTTACGGGTCTTCAATGATCGTTGGTTCATTGGGTGTGATCATTGCCTTATCACTTGTAGGTGTTAAAAGTGTACTTGATGCATGGTGGATGCTCGCCTCTATCTTTAGCGGTGGGATGCTTGGATTATTTCTTCTTGGGTACCTCTCAAAAAGTGCCCGCAATATTGATGCATTTATTGGCGTAATAGTAGGGGTATTGATTATCATCTGGATGAGCTTGTCCCCGATCTATTTTACTGAAGGTAATTTGCTTGCTTTCAAAAGTCCGTTTCACGAAGATTTGACGGTAGTGTTTGGCACACTTGGAATTACGCTTGTAGGATTTTTACTGGCAAAATTATTCGCTAAAGAGTCTAAGAGCTGATAATTAAATTCCAACGTATTTGTTAGTAAATACATTTTCTGACTTTCCGAAAGCATAATAAAACCATACTTTATATAAAAATATTTTCTTCTTCATCCAACGGGTCAACTACTCCTGCAAAGAACAAATTGATTTGGAAATTGAATAACCAGAGTTTTATAAACCAGGGATTTTTCTTAACGGCTCCTCAATCTCAATTTGAATTGAATTATTGAGTAACGAAAAAAACACATATTGGGATACGATCGAAACCAAATCGACCAACTCTGATCTTTTTAGATTGCCATTCCATTTTGTCCAGGCCTCATCACGAATGGTGTGCTGTTCAACCATTTCATCTGTTAACATAAGTAAAGCATATTCCCGGGCGGGAAAAACAGATGGCAGGGGTGAGGTTTTAACTGCTTCAATTTCTGCATCGTTTGCTCCAAACTCTTTTGCTGCGGGAACATGGTGCTTCCAGACGTAAAAACACTTGTAATGATAGGCCATTCTTAAGATTATGAGTTCCTGTTCACGACCGGATAATCCCATCTCAAGTTTTGAGGTTACCCAATACTCAAGGAATGAACCCATAGTTTTGGGATTATACATCAGCGTTCCAAACACGTTAACCGGTGTATAAAGTCCCTTTAGGCCGGCTCAGGGAAGTTTTCCCAATGTTTTTATCCATTCATCCCGCATTTCACTCATGGGCAGAGGTTGTATTCGTGCCCTATTTCCCAACTTTGCTTCTACTGTCTTTTCCATAATGTATGTTTTTGCTATTGGTGATCCTTCGTTTGACGCATTCGATGGATTTACTTCAGGTTTTAACTTGTCTGGTTGATTTTGCCTATATTCCTGATGCTCCTGGCCTTTGGTTACATTAGAATGCACAGGTATCAGAATTAATAAAGAGATAAGAGCTCTGGCTAAATTAAG
>CAIOOC010000379.1 GCA_903859795.1 uncultured Bacteroidia bacterium | reverse complement strand
GACCCAAACTATCCTGATTAACAGCAATCACGTCGCCGTTGGTAAGAATTTCCCGGGTCGATTTATCCATTTTTCGCAGATCATTTCCCGCCATTAGTGGCGCTGCGAGCATTGACCACATCGAGAAATGGGTTTTATATTCATCTTCCGTCATACCGCCATTGCCCACTTCGAGCATGTCGGGATCATTCCAGTGGCCCGGACCTGCATATTTCTGCAATTCGGCTTGCTTGTCAATGATGTCAACCACTCCAAGGCCACCCCAATCGAAGGTGCACTGGTAACAATCGCGGATGTCTGCGGTGGTGCGCCACAAATGACCAATACCATTGCCCCACTCCCAGGGCTTCCCTTCACCCCACTCGCAGATTGAGAAAACGATCGGACGTTTACACCCTTTGAGCGCATCGCTCATCGTTTTATAGGCTGCTTTCGGATTTTGACCCTCATCCGAACACCAGTCGTATTTGAGATAATCGACGCCCCATGCGGCATAGGTACGCGCATCCTGAAACTGATAACCCCTGCTCCCTGGACGGGATTGGCATGTTAATGAACCGGCGCACGAATAGATACCAAATTTCAAACCCTTGCCATGGATATAATTAGCCAGCGCCTTCATCCCGGAAGGAAAGCGTTCAGGATCGGGAATAATATTTCCCACGGAATCGCGGGCAACCTGCCAGCAATCGTCGATTACTATATAGTTATAGCCGGCTTTAAGCATCCCGGTTTCAACCATCGCATCGGCCATCTCTTTGATCAGTTTTTCGCTGACATTGCATCCAAATTTATTCCAGCTGTTCCACCCCATGGGGGGAGTCCTGGCAAGATCCTCGAATTTCTGTGCGTAGCTGCTCATCGTAAGAAGGAGAACAAGAGAAAAAATAAGCGGATATTTTGCGTTCATTTTACTGTTTTGAAAATTTTAAAATCAGAAAATTTCCCCCATGCGGTACCTTCCCCATAGGTGCTTTGATAGAGTCCGACCTGCAATGGCAAGCCGTCAAGGTCGGGGCGCTCAACAGGAGAACCTTTCATCTCTTTCCAGGATATTCCTTCAGCGCTTGTACGGGCATGAAATGTATTGCCTGAACGTTCAATGCGCAGGTGTTTGTCGAATTGCCATGCCGTACCATTTCCCTCCTGGCTCCTTTCGGGAAAGTCGAAATTTGTGAACATATTTCCGATGTTCCAGGCAGGAAAAATGCTTAGCTGCAACAGGTCTTCCCCTTTACCGGCAAGTGCCAGGTCGGCTACCCGTACCATTAATCCACAATCGTTATTCCCTGCAACTTTTTTCTCAGCCAGTCCGCTCACATCAGAAAGGAGAGTTTCAACCACAAAATCTCCTGAAATGTTTTTGTACACGAATGGCCCCTGCGGTTTTTGTCCATCCCAAACTGTCCCTGCAGATTCAAGAAGGAGGTTGCCCTGACTGCAAACCAACTGTTTCAGTGTTTTATCCTCCTGGTTGCCGATAAAACCATCCCAGATCGTACCATCGACTCCTTTCTTCAGAAAATTATGATCATTCTTAAAATCGGCGGAATAGATTTGAAAATTCGTTTCAGCAGTTGTAACAGGAGTTGAATAGCCAGAGGAAAGGAGATTACCATACGCATCCTTAATTCTCAGTAAAAAAGTATAGGATTCACCCGTAGTTAAGCCGGTCGCGAGATAATCCGGTTTAAAGCTCCATCCACTAAACCTGGAGGGGTGACCTGTTGGTTTGACTTCATAATTATATTGCGCTCCCGGAATCGGAGCTGCCAGCATAAGAGCTGAACTTGTAGTTATTGCAGCTGGTTCAACGGTGAATAAGGCTTTTTTATTCCCTAAAATTCTGCCTGAGATTTTCCACTCATTGAAGTTATTTGAAATTTCACCTCCATTTAATACCTTGTTGTAGCTCTTTAAAAATGAGTAGGAACCGGTAAAGAAAAATCTGTTCAGGGCATCGCTCCCAAGTGTAATTGTGGCTATACGGCACTCAAAAGGAAGTTTGGCCGAACAGGACTGTTTCCCATCCATATACAGAACGATTTCTCCGCTACCGCCAGTGAGTGCAAAATGGTGCCATTTGCCCGCTTCAGGCAGGGCTCCACTGAAACCGGAGGAGATAGTCCCCGATGCAGATAAAGCCCCCAATTTTTTATCACTCCCAAAATTCAAATTAATAAACTTATTGTCAGTTGTTTTAAGTGAGAAGTACGTTTCGTTTGACGAAATTTCAGGGTTTAAGATGGCTCCTTCAAAGGTAAAGTCCTGAATCGCGGTGGTATTGCTAAGGTTAAATTGCAGGGTACTTTTACCGTCAAAAGTTATTGCCACTTTTTCAGCAACATCTTCCACGGCCAATCCAACCCCTGTACCTTCAAAACTACCATTAAGGTATCCATTGTTTTTCCACGATTTCAGTGGGCCAAAGGTGAGGTCCGCAGGGCTCATATAAACCGGAATTTCAGCCTTTTCCTGCTTTACAAACAAATTGTTCAGCTCATTTCCGGTGAGGCATTTATCGTAAATTTTTAAGGAAGCCAACGCCCCGGAGAATTTTAAATTTCCGCCGGATAAGGCGCCAACAGTAAATTTATCCCCACCCTGAATGTAGAGCTGACGCTGATGTTGACTATTCAGCAGGCCATCAACAAAGATTTTTTCCATATAACCATCAAAGGTGACAACAATCAGATGCCATTTTGAGGCTTGCGGCGGATCTCCTTTAAACCCAAGGTCAGCCCATCCGGCATGCTGCGCCAAAGCACGTTCACGGTTGTGCCCAAAACCGAAATTTGCAGACGAAGCATCCGGTCCACCTAAATCAGTCCACCCAGCGACATACTCTTCATCTGCTATTTCAGGATTGTAAACCCGATAGGCAATCGTAAAACTGCTATTCCCCGAAAGCGATGAAGGGGGTGCAAACGAAGAGGTAAAAAACTCATTTCCTGTAAATATCAGCGATTTTTGACCTTCGACCATATCTACGATAGCAGGTTGCCCTTTTGAATTGAATACTCCTCCCGGCAATCCGTTGTTATTCCATTTCGATACCATCTCCCCGATTTTGAACGGTTGCACATCCAGATCAACAATCAATCCTTGTGGAGGTGATGCCGGATGTGGAGCCGGGATGTACTCGGCATTCATGTTATGGACAATCTCGGCTGGGGCAAGTGGGCGGTTATATATTCTTAAACTATTAAAAGCCCCTTTGAATGGGGAGTCACCAGTTTGTGTATTTCCAATAATAATTGGATTACCAGGCGTGATGTTTAGCGTTGTAGTATTGCGGCTGACCAGCCTCCCATCGAGATATAAACATTCAGATTTTCCGTCAAATACCACTGCCACATTAAACCACGTTCCTGCTTTTGGAGATGTTTTGAAGGATATGTTTTTTTTGCCGTGTGAAACCACCATTTTTGAATCTCCCACGAAGAGAGCGGCCTGATTCTCCTTGCCGGCGCCTGCGGAGGCCCACTCTATCACGCATCCCCGATTTTCCGGTTCTGCACACAAAGCCCGAAACATCACCGTGAACGGATTGTTGCCTGTAATTCCCCGCGGTGCAGTTGAAGTAAAACGTAGAGCGCTTTTTCCATCAAAAATCAGCGCTTTGTGACCATCGATCAATTGTGTTTTTAAAGGATCACCTGAAGTAATGAAGCTTCCGCCAAGCATCCCGTCGTTGTTTGGCCAGGCTGTAACGTTATTTTCGGGAAGGTCATCGGCTTCAAGGTGGACCAGCAGCTGCTCCGGATCATTTTTCGAATCGCTGAACACCTTAAAATTCCACATGCCAAGAAATAAGCCAGGCAACTGGGAATTGGTGATCGTAGTTCGTAACCATCGTGCCTGAACATTGCCATAATCAACCATCGGGCACCCTGCCTGCGTGTTATTCCTTCTGTCGGAATAGGTATTCCAGATTTTCCCGTCCGCCGAATATTCAATGATATATTGGTAATAATAGGAAGGGAACCAGAATTCGGAATAGACCCGCTGAACGGTTTCTTCTTTTCCCAGATCAACCATAAGCCATTGATTCTTTTCATTATCGCCTGGCAGCCAAAGGGTTCCGTTATTGTCGTCAACAGCATATTCAGCCTTGAAATCGTTGCTGTATGCTGATGAAACGGTTACTTTTTTACCAAAAGCAAGATTTGGAAACGGGTTTGTATTTTCGGCTAAGGCTCCTATTCCTTTATGAGTTGGGATTACTTTTTCGATAGTTCCGTTGGGTCCGAAGACCATTTTATCGGCACAAACCTGCCGGTGCATCCCATGGGCTGAGTTCGGATTATCGTGGCGGTGATAAACCATGTAATAATCGTCGCCATTTTTAATAATGGAGTGATGTCCGGGGCCATGCACAGTACCATCCTGCGAAGTTTTCAGAATCGGATTATTTTTGCCAAATTCATAAGGACCAAAAGGTGAGGTGCGACTGATCGCATACTGTACGCGGTAAGTCCCATCGTGGCATGAACCGGATGAGTAGGTGAAATAGTAGATCCCGTCTTTCTTGAATAAAAACGGAGCCTCAAAGAAATCTGTCGCCTGGGTATTGGGAATTTTTTCGTACTTGTCTACAGACTTCATATCGTTATTTAGCAATCCGATGCCGCAACCACCATTTGGAAATATGCCCCATGTCCCGAACACGACATAAAATTTACCGTCGTCGTCTCTGAATGTTTGGGAATCGAGTGTGATGACCCCTGGCATTACCTTGTCAGGAATAAGTGTCTTATCCTCTCCCAGACTGTTTTTCCAGGGACCAAGCGGAGTATCGCCTGTGCCAATATAGGTTTGACAAGGTACATTGTAGAGCAGGTGGTATTTCCCATCAGGACCAATGGTTACATCCGGAGCCCAATACAATCCCCCTTCGGTTATCGGCCAGTTCATTTCGTGCATGGTCCAGTTGACAAAATCCTTTGATGTCCAGACTTCTGCAGGACCACGACCGTCATTATTACCGTCGGTAGTTGCATAAATATACCAGGTGTCTCCAAACTTTTTGACTGTCGGATCGGCAAAGTAACCAGGGAGGATTGGATTTCCGCACCCTGGTGTGAGGGGACTTGCCTCCTGGGCAGAGAGGCGCAGGGCAAAAAATAAAAATACCGTTAAAAGCAGGGGTATAGCTCTTTTCATTGTATTGGTTTGTTGTTTAATTCATTCATTTTAAAAACCAGTCTCATGTTGCTACTCGTTTTCAACTTAATTTTAAAGGAATTTGCGGAGACTGCTTTACCTCCATCTAACTCCCATTTTCCAGTTGTGCCTGGCAATGAAATCTGAACTATCTGGTCAATTCCAGAGTTTAGTTCAACGTCAATTTGGGTAGGACTCCATTTTAATGATTTCAGCGTGATCTGCCCGCGCAGTAAAACACCCTTAATTTCGCCTGACCTCCATTCAGGTGGGCATGCAGGCAGGAGTTTTATTTTTTCAGGCTCAGCGTAAACCAGCGATTTCATAATAACGGCAGGGAATCCACCGGATAGGTCGAGATTGAATAACTCATGAGGGTTGTGTGTCGTTACAAGGTTTGGAAACCAGTAAACAGAACCAAGCCAGTTGATCATATCCTGTACAGCGACAGCATCGCCAACAGCGGCAGCGGCCAGGGCGAGCTGAACCATTCCGAAGGCCATTACCCCGCCATCCTCCTGGCGTCGTACTTTCATCCGTTCGTCAACCGCCCTTCGGCAGGACTCCATTAATTTGGGATCAGCGGCAATATCGGGATCAGTAACATCCCAAAGTCCATATAAATGAGACGCATGGCGGTGAGCATAGTTATCGGAGAGGGAATCCCACATGTACTCCCGCAAAGCTCCATTGGAATTAACCTGATAATCAGGCATTCCTTTGAGCATTTTCTTCCAAACAGCAATAGTATCACCATTCAGATTTAGCCGGGTTCCGGCATCAATGAGGTTCCGAAATAACTGTCGTGCAGCCATAACATCCATTGTCGCATTGATACAGGCCTGATCCGGACTATTGCCGGGCGTATTTTCAGGAGAATAGGATGGTACAAAAATCCATTTGCCATCGGCTCCCGGAATTAGAAAATCCTGGTAAAACAAAGCTGATTCTTTCATAAATGGCATTGCCCGGTTCTTCAAAAAAATAAGATCGCCAGTATAAAGATAATAGTCGTAATAAAACTCTGACATCCATGCAGCTCCAGCAGTCCAGAAAGTCATTGGCCAGGTTCTGTCAAAATGGTTGTTAAGTCCATGAGAACTGGTGCGGGATGCGACATGAATTCCACGGGCATTAAATAACCTGCGGGCATTTTCGCGATATTGTGGTAGCATTGATTCCTGATAATCAAAGAATGCACCCATTAATTCCGGCATATTGCCAGGCATCAGGCTGGCAATCGCAACCTGGAGATTTCCGTTCTGTGTAAAATCAGCTGACCAGGGGGGCGCAGTAGTTCCGGCCCATATTCCCTGAAGGTTGGGAGGCATAATTCCGGTAGCGGACAAAATATTATACCGGGAAGCGTCAAATTCCTTTTCCAATAATGCAGCAAGTGGCTTTTTTTTTGATCTTTTCAGCAGCTCCTCTGACGACAGTTCCCGATCACTGCCTCCGTCCAGATCAAGCGAAACCCTGTTGAATAGTTCACTATGAATTTTAATATGACTATTTAAAAGAGTTGAAAAGTCGGGTTTTACCGATGATACTTTTTCTTTTAATCTGGTTTGAAGTGTTCTGTTTGAAAGTTCTTCCTTTATGAAACCGGGTTCAACCTTTACCAACAGCAATAATTCATCAGCATCTTTGACAACTATTTCACCACCAATTGGTTCGGATGAACCGCCTTTACTGACCACCTTCATAACTCCGGCCAATCCCTTGAGGCTTCCTTTCCACTCCTTGTCGAATTTACTCTGATAAAGCAACCATCCCTTTTCTGCTATGATCGTTGTTACACGGTTGGTTTGATCGTACAACGATTGCCACCATGACTTATCTTTCGGCCGATCGCCAAATCCAACTTTGCAATTGATCGTTCCTTTTCCCGAGCCTTTTATAGAGATTACAACCAACGTATCCGATCGGGATGCAAAAACCTGCCGCGAGTAGTTTCCTTTGGCTCCTTTCCAGTTTACCGATGCCACTCCTGAAGAAAAATCAACGGCTCGTTTATAATCGCGGACTAAAGTGTCCCCATTCATCTGAATGCGAATATCAAAGGCTGGTACAAAGGGGTCAGTCCAACGTTTCTCTTTCCAGCCTTCCTTATAGGAGAGATCGACCACATATTGTGAGGCTTCTCCGTATTTTCCGGCAAACATCATCTTACGAATAGTGTCAAGTCCGGCTCCGGTATTGACTGGGGTGATCGGTTCATTTAAAGGCATATAGAGCCTTGCATGGCTAATGATCAAGGTATCCGAAAGAGGCAGTCCCATAACCAGAGCGCCCATCGTTCCATTTCCGGTCACAAGAGATTGTTCCCACGATCGAGCTGGTTTCTCTGACCAAAAACCCCGGTTGTTATTCCTATCCGTATTTTTTATGCTTTTACCAGCCAAAAGCAACCCGATAGTACATGCTCCAATAATGAAAATTATAGGAAAACACCTATTTTTATTGAACATAGTAATAGACAATGTTTTTGGAAAACTCCTTTAAATAAATGACTGTTCTTTGAAATTATTCTTTTTTAGAGGCTGATGGAATATCCATTTAATCTTCTTTTGCTTATGCGACGTAAAGAATTACTGACGTTTCATCAGGCGGCAATTATAAAGATTGCTAACCCTATTACGACCAACACCCCTGAATTTAACCTTAATCTTTTCCTTATCCCTTGTCAGCTCCTGTGGCAGGTCTACAATAGTCTCCACAAAGCTTTTGGGATCGCCGCTTATTTTAACCGAAACAACGTAGGTATCGTTCACAACCAGTTCGAATGTCGATTTGCCGCTGTCGCCTCCCCAGTAGGTCATCAGAAGTTGAACCGGATCCTTGGAGCCCACCTTCATATCAAAATCAAACATCCCATTGTCGTAAGCAAAACGATATTTTTTATTCAGGTAATCTCCGATTCTTGAGTTTTCGGCATGGAGATTATGGTCGCGCTCGGGCTGCATCTCTCCTAAAACGATAAAATCAAGTGTGCGTGCGTTCAGCTCTGCCAAACGCTCCGTTTCAGCTTTGCGTTTATCCTGATTTTTCGCCCATTCGGAGGGAGAGTAGACATCCCAATAAACGGAATAATACTGATCATAAGTGTCATAAAAGGGGATGAAAGTTACATCCCCGGGGACTCCCAGCGAGTGGCTTAAAAAGTTGAGGGGCTTATTCTTAACCGGTTTGATATATTTTATAATTTCCTTGTCTGCCGACACAAAAGCAGGAATATCTCCAGTTTCGCGATGCTCCGTGCCCAGGGCTCCGGCTAACAGAACGGGTCCATAAAGCAACGACCTGCGGTCTTTATTATCGGGAATTGCGACAGTGTGCAATGACATCGGCATGGCGATCTCAATCTTATCCCCATTTTCCCAGGTACGCTTAATGGCAGCAAAAGAACCGGGCAAGGCAGTGATAGTTTGGGGGATGCCATTAATTTTAACTTTCATCCCTTTGGATGCCCATAACGGATATCGCAGATTAACTGTATAGGTTTGCGGATGTTCAGCATGGATATTTACGGTTACGTTTTCGTTTTCGGGATAGGCCGTTTCCATCCGGACCTGAGTCTTCCTTGACTTCCAGTCCAACGTGGAGGGGATATATAGATTCAGATACAAAGAGGCATCATCCGTACCGTATGCATATATGGCTCCCCCATATTTGGAATGGTTCTCAAATCCACTGCCCATACAGCAGGTAAATGAATTGAATTTATCACAAAAATCTTTTTGGGTGCCCATTGCTAAAGGGACAAAATAGCAGGTCATCCCTGTGTGTGGATGCTGGGATGCAAGAATATGATTATAAAGCGCTTTCTCATAGTAATCTATATATTGGGCATCAGCTGTCCATTCGAACAGGTGTTGCGACAATTTCAGCATATTGTAAGTATTGCAGGTTTCGCAGGTGGAGTGGGTAAGAAGGTCATTGAGCTTCCCGGCTGTTGAGAGGTATTCACCGGAACTGTTTCCCCCATTGGCATAGGAATGATTATGGACCATAGTGTGCCAGAAGAATTCGGCAATCTTACGGTCACGTTCATTGCCCGTGAGTTCATATTGCACTGCGCTGCCAATAATTTTAGGAATTTGGGTATTGGAATGTATTCCCGGAAGAATATCAACCCCTTCGGCTAACTTATCCATTAATCGTTTGTGGTAGAACCGATAGGATGCATCAAGATATTTCCTTTCGCCTGTCAACGTATAAGCTCGTGCAAAGGCTTCATTCATACCACCAAACTCGCAGTTGAGCATCGCCTGCATCTGTTGGTCAGTTAAAGGGGCAATCACCGTGGAGAGGTAATCTGAAAGTTTGACTAGAACGGAAAGTGCCTTGACGTTACCAGTCAGCTCATAGGCATCAACAAGACCCATCATTGTCTTATGTTCATTATACCAGGGCACCCATACGCCGTTCAGGTCAAAACCGGCCGAGCGGATTATTCCCGATTTCACCTCTTTAAAAACCTTGTCACCATCAGGCATCCCACCTATAAATCCGTTCACAAAGTTTCGTTGGCAGCTGTCAAGTACATTAACGATATAATCTGCTTTTCCTTTAAACTTCAAATCACCTGTTGAGGCATATTGTTGTGATACTGCACTAAGAAAGTGACCCAGGGTGTGTCCTGCGATACCCATTGATTCCCAACTGCCGTAAGGTTCACCCTTGGGCTTTAACCCGGCATTCAAAAGAAAATTGGAGAGCAGACGATCCATGTCCATCTCCATCATCCATGCCGCATTGAGATCCATCGCATTTTTAAACGGACTGTCGAGCAGTCTGACATCGGGCAAAGCGAAATACTTAACCTTTGCTTTTATAACCTCTGTGCCGGTTTTCTGATTTTCGGGCGGAGTAGCTGCCATTGTATTTACGGCCAAACCTATCAGACAGATTATTGGCAAAATCAACCGTTGCAAATTCATTTTCATCAATTTATTTATTTTCAATATATTATTCAATAATCCACTCATGAATGCCGCTCGAGCTCTCTTTGGGAAGATCTACTTCAAGCCTAACTGCTGTTGTTGTCACCGGCACGAAATCGGTGATATTTATGATGTCAAGCTGGATGCCATATTCGTTTTTATTTTTCACCGGGACCCACTCTTCACCTTGTTTGTAAAATAGTCTCCACGCTTTTGGTGCAATACATCCCCCTCCGTCATTAAACCAAAACACCTTTGATTTTGAGATTTTATAGGGTTTGTCGAACGTGTATGCAATCCACTCCGTCTTATTATTCTCAGGCCACCAATGGAAAAACTGGTAATTTTTGTCATCCGAGCCGGAAGGTAGAATTTGATCCCTGATGGCCTCAATACTGCGGTTGACCACCGAACCCGAGATTTTGCTCAGATTGGCAATTGTCGGAGCAGGCTTAGGTTTTGCCACATCTTTGTGTGTTGCAAACCAAATTGTCATCGGATTGGGTTCCCGGTTAGCCCAGGCATAATAGGGTATTGCCTTAAAATCGACTTCGTTTCCCAGGTCAACAGAGCCATCCGATTTACGGACTGTATGACGCGCTTTCCCATAAATTGACACGACTCCTGTAAGAAAATCGGGTTCAAATTTTTGGGTGAGCACTGCATCATCCCCTAAAACCAGATCCATAATGTTGGCATCCTTAAAATCACCACCTTCAGCACAATAAACGACCGGACCTCTTTGCAGGGCAACTTTATCTTTGTTCCCCTCCACTTTAGGATTACATTCTACGCGATGAATGTCCATTGGAAGGTCAACGGTTATGATATCGCCCTTGCTCCAGCTCCTGCTTACATTGACATATCCTTTATTAAGGGTCATTTCAACCGGCGTACCGTTTACCTTTACCACAGCTTGGTTAGCCAATTTGTCTTTGAACCAATAGAGTTGATTCCCCGGAGCAGCTTCATTACGGGCCCAACCGGGAATACGAACCTTCACCGTAAAATCGGATTTTGTTTTAGGATTTATCTCAATTTGGGTAATTCCGTCCCATGGCATATTCCCGGTCTGCTTTACCGCAATCTCTTTCCCTTCAATGGTCAGTGAAGTTTCACCGGCAATATAGAGGTTTACGTAAATATTATTTTTTTCAGTGGCATAGATGTAACCTGGAACGGCCGGGATAAACCGGCAGATATTTGAAGGACAGCAGGCGCAACCAAACCATTCGCTGCGTCGTGCGCCGTTGATCGATTCCAAAGGATTGGGATAGAAGAACCGGTTTCCGGAAACAGCAACGCCCGACAGCACATTGTTATAAAGCGAACGTTCAAGCACATCGATGTATTTTGCATCACCCTCCATCAAAAATAACCGTTGATTCCAAAAGACATTTGCAATGGCTGCGCAGGTTTCGCAATAGGCCGAGAGATTAGGAAGCTCGTATTTAGCGCCAAAACCCTCATGTCCCCCAGCGGCGCCTACGCCACCCGTGATGTATAATTTTGTACTGACGATATCGTCCCAGAGTTTTTTGGATGCATCCACATAACTCTTGTCGCCGGTTAAGGCAGCCACATCGGCCATTCCTGAAAACATATAAAGTGCACGGACAGAGTGCCCAACTGCTTCATCCTGCTCGATTACCGGTTTGTGGCTCTGGTTGTAGGTGGTCCCCTCAAAACCACATTTCCCACGGGCGTCGAGGAAGAATTTGGCTAAATCAAGATATTTTTTATTTCCCGTCACGCGGTACAGCTTCGCTAAACCGATCTCGATCTCCTGATGTCCGGGATAGCTCCTGAGTGCATCCCAGCCAAAGTCTTTGGCCACCAGGTCGGCACTTTTGAGGGAGATATCAAGCAGGTTCCGTTTGCCCGTCGCCTCATAATAGGCTACCGCAGCTTCATACATATGTCCCAGATTATAAAGTTCGTGACTCAGGATATGGGTTTTTTCCCACCTTTTACTGCCAATCCAGGGATGCGAATCATTGCCCATTATTGTGCGGTAGGTATAGAGGTAACCATCTGGCTCCTGGGCTTTTCCCATAAAATAGATCAGCGAATCAACATAAGCTTCAAGTTTGGGATCAGGCGCTGAACTTAAGGAATAGGCAGCCCCTTCAATAATTTTTGAAACGTCTGAATCATCAAATGGAGCGCCAGACTGGAATTTTCCTTTCATCAGACCACCCGCAATTTTGAAATTATTGACTCGACCGGTTGATTCGCAATAGCCAAATGCAATCGGAATGGTAACCTCTTTATTGGTTTGAATCCTTTTTGTCCAGAAATGGTCATCCACATGCACCCTGCTAAAGGGAACGGGTGTAATTTTATAGTCGCCTGACTGTGCAACAACAACTCCGCTTGTTATCAGTAACAGGGTCAAAATATACAGAACAGTCTTTTTCATTTTAAAAATTACTATATTTCATTATTTCAATTAGATAGAGGCAATTATTCAGGGAGCGCCTGTCAGCTCTTCACCAACCGGTTTACTCGACTTCCCATTCAAAGATCCCTGTTGCGTATTTCTCAGGTAGTTTTACCTCAATTTTAAGCGCTTTTGTTGTAACAGGTTTAAATACTACTTCATTGCTGATCCCTTTTTCGACGCCGAAGGGGATGCTATTTTCAACAGGGGTCCACTCCCCATGATGATCCTTGTAGAAAATTTTCCATGATTGAGGCACGCGGCATCCACCCCATGGACCGTCGTCGAACCAATAAACAGTGGAACGGCTGACTGATTTTTCGGAATCGAACTCATACGAAATCCATTCTGTGGTCCCCTCTTTGGGCCACCAATGGTAATAGGGAATGGAGCGGTCATTTTCGTCTTTTGGAACGAGTCCATCATGAATGGCGGAGATAGACTTTGCTTTGTGTGAAGCATCAATTTTACTTTCAGAAGCGATGGTTGGAGGCATAACCGGCCGGGTCGAACTTAACTCATTGGATAGCCAGACAGCCATCTCACCGCTCCCCCTGTGCGCCCAGGCATAATAAGGAATCATCTTCAGTTTCACATCTTTTGTC
>CAIOOC010000378.1 GCA_903859795.1 uncultured Bacteroidia bacterium | reverse complement strand
GGTTTGGAAGAGCTCGGTTATGAAAATACTGATCTGAAAATAATCCTTAAATACTCTGATCCCGTGCTTAAAATACAATACCCATTCTCCTATGGGGCGCAGTTTACAGATCATTTTATTGGTGTTGCCAATGCCGCCGAGGTCAACAAAATCGACTTTTTTGGGGATAATACCGTTAGTGCGGACGGATATGGCACCCTGATCCTTCCCGATCGCGTGATCGAAAATTCGCTGCGGGTGAAATCTGTTAAGACCGGATTACAGGTCAATATGTGCGGAACAGCCGATGTTAATATAGTCAAATACAACTGGTATGCAGCAGGTTACAGATATCCGCTATTGAGCCTCACCACCACAGAAAACCGCCCGAGCATTGGTGCCATTCAGATTATTAAGACAGCTTATTCAAATACACAACAACCGAATAAGAGTATTACAATTTCAGGAAACAAGGCTGTTGCAGGAGCGACAGTTCCAGCTTCAAAGAATTTAAAGTCTGACGTTGCTGTAACGATCTCCCCGAATCCGTTTACTGATAAATTGAACTTTAGTTATTTTTTAAATGAGCCCTTAAAAGTTTCCATCGAACTTTATAGTATGGGAGGCAAAAATATCAGCTGGCTTGTTAAAGATCAGGTGCAACCTGTCGGAATTCAAACTGGTGAACTGATTGCTGCAATGTACAACCTCACATCAGGGGTTTACTTTATTCGGTTTACCTTTGACAAACAGGTAGTTATCGAGAAGGTTGTTAAATTGTAGTCCGGCACTAACTTCATTTCAAAAAAAGGAGGTTAAAATCAATTTTTGATCTGCATTTATTTTCAAATAGTTGCAAGGCTTAAGATATAAGCCGATCCATTTATTGCCCGATTCGATAGATGCAAACATCGGAAAGGTAAGTTTAATCTCAAGTTTTGCTTTTTCTAATAA
The DNA here is from genome assembly GCA_903859795.1 of uncultured Bacteroidia bacterium. Taxonomy (GTDB): domain Bacteria; phylum Bacteroidota; class Bacteroidia; order Bacteroidales; family Prolixibacteraceae; genus JAAFHB01. The sequence goes on along the minus strand of CAIOOC010000378.1, from coordinate 1,013 downwards.
GTCAAACTTTGCCTCTGATAGTAAAGTGTGTTAGACTCCGCATATTGGTTGTTCTTGACGGAAAAGTCAGGGGTTGTTACAAAAATTTGGACTTGCTTGTCGTTCTCGATGCAAGACAAATACAAACAGAACCACTAAACAGGAAAAATCAAACGATCGATTTTAGATCTATTCATTTGAAGATTTTTATAACCCAGCCACCAAAAGTACTTGGAAAATGAAATATTAAGTTCTAAGTGAATCTATTATTGTATGTTATTCAACATAATCTATATCCTCTTTTGTATTTGAATACTTTAACATTTATTAACTGGATATGCAGTTAATAAACTGTTATTACAGTTGTATAACTGCTATGTCAGTTATATCTTTGCTCAGGATTAATAAATTTAAATCTAAAAAAATATGAACGATCATTTCTTTACTTATTTAATTGAGTCATCAGCCTATCTGTTGACTTTTCTTATCGTTTATAGATTGGTAATCTCAAAACAAACTCATTTTTACTGGATGAGGGGATATCTTCTGTTAAGCCTTATATTTAGTATTGCTTTCCCATGTATTACTATACCTAGCCAGTGGATTAGTTCGATATCAGGTCATTCCTTAGTTATTGGATCCTTTCCAATCAATGACAGTCTTTACAATATTATAACGTCCAATACAAGTGCATCATCGTCACAGTTTGGCCTTTTATCAACCCCATGGAGACTCTTTTTACTTGCCTTACCTATCATATATATAATTGGTGTACTATACAAATCAGTAATGTTATTTGGGAAAGTCAACAAAATCATAACTGAAATTAGGGAGAATGGAAAACGTCAAGAAGGAGCTTATTGGCTTCTGAACACGGATATGGAACTTCCTGCTTTTTCTTTTTTTAACTACATTTTTATAAATAGAAATTATATGAACCTTACCAACAATGACATATTACAAATAAAGAACCATGAAATTATTCATGCTAAACAATGGCATACACTGGATATTTTGTTTGTCGAACTAATTTC
>CAIOOC010000377.1 GCA_903859795.1 uncultured Bacteroidia bacterium | reverse complement strand
GATAACAATACCTTTGTTTTTCATATACTGAATTTAAAGGTTCAGATTTATGCAACTCATTGTTTTTGAATCTCTTAAAATTAAATATCCATTGGCTATTGCTAATGGTGCCCAGGCGTCTGCTCCATCTTTAATCACTTTAACCTGATCTAATTGAATATATTTCGAGGTACTTGGTTTGAGAATTGTCAACGTTCCTTCATCGTCAAGTATAAAGAATTTATTGTCAGCAATAAAGTACGGTCCTAAACCGAAACGTGAAGTCTGACCACTGGACCACACCATTTTTTTGCAATCAGACGGATCAACACAAACAAACTGGTTTCGCAGTGAGCCTGCATCCTTAGGCAATATGCCAAAAAGATGACCCTGCCAAAAAACTGGTGTCTGTTGTTCGCAGGCAAGCCCAAAACGGGGCAGATATTGCTGCAGTACCTCAATTGTAAAATTAGTGCCATTTTTCTTAAGTTGAAGCATCATCGCTCCGGCTCCGTAACCCGCTGTTATAAAAATCTTCCCGTCCGGCATACACACCGGCGAAGGAGCCACAACAGAATGGTTCCATGCAGCCGTCTTCCACAGGACTTTGCCTACCTCAGGACCATCAGCAGCAATTCCGATAAGCCCTCCTATAGCACTATAAACGTACATTTTACGACCCCCAAAACTAAATGGTATTATTGACGAATGAGACATTTTCCACCCTTCCGGATTTGGCGTCTCCCAGATTACTTTTCCGGTTTCACAACTTACCCCTAACATCATTGCCTTTCCGCCGGTTGCAATAACAGCAACATCATTATCTATAAGTGGACATTGCCCTGTATACCAAAAAGGTAGTTCTGTGGAATATTCCTTAACTACATCGATTCCCCACCTGAAATTACCAGTAGCCCTGTCAAGGCACATTACGTGGCACCGGGGGCCCATAGTTACAATGTATTTTTCTGTTATTGCCGGAATTGTGCGTGACATACCATGATTCCGTTTAATAGTCACATGATACCCTCTTCTCCATAATTCCTTTCCACCGGTGAGTGAAAGGCAACGCAATAAATCGGCTTTCTCTTTTTCGCTGTAATCGAGCACATAAACCAGACCATTGTAAATTGCAGCTCCTGAATGGCCTTCACCAAGTGGCACCGACCATCTGATATCGGGACCTTTAGGCCCAAATTTCTCTTTCAATCTGACCGTTGATTTGGAGATATTGTCGAATTCCTTTCCCCTGAAACGAGGCCAGGATTCGCTCATCTCCTGATAAGATGTTGCATTGGTTTCAAATATTTTGCCAATCTCCACTTTTTCGGATACAGTATCGGCCGCCCCTCGTTTATCGAGGCCAGGCAAACTCTCCGTAAATTTAGCCGTAGGATCTTTTGTCAGCCACCATATAATCATTACACAGGCAACTGAAGAAAAAAAGTAGATTGCTATTTTTAATGTCCTGTTTTTAAACATTTTATCTCCAAGGAATGCGTTTATGCTCCTTTAATATTAT
>CAIOOC010000376.1 GCA_903859795.1 uncultured Bacteroidia bacterium | reverse complement strand
GTGTCACCATCAACCATCCAATTGGCGTAAGCGATCTTTTGGTTCCAGAAATTAGCTAGTGTGAACTCATTTTTAATGTTATATTTTGAGATGACCTGCTCCATTTGCTTGCTGTCGCGTGCAATGATATTTTCAAGAAATACCATTGGCATCCGGAACCTGTGTTGATAACCCTCTTTATCGGTAGAAATAATATCAAATTTAAATCCTTCTCCACTAACCTTAATATAAAAATTATACGCAGAGGTACCAGAAATAATTGTTGAATCGGTAGGTTTATCGATATTTGGAGTGACACTTGTCTCAATTCTCACCCCCTGAAACGGGAATTCAATGAATTTCCCTTCAGGATCATTTCGTGAATAAAGGACCTCTTTTTGCAGCACAACGATATACATCCGCTGCCGGTTAACTGCTGAGCGCGTTTGTTGGTGAAACTTCCTCTCCGTAACTTTTACAAGTGCAGCGCGGTGACCAAATGGGAAAAGATTCCCCTTTTCGACAATTTTCACGTAATGGTCGCGACCTAGTGTGGCCATGTGTTCCCATTCACTGATATTCATGTAACTATCGAGTGGTTTTTCGATATTGAAAAAGACATGCCAGTTTAGATAAGCCCCTAAAGAACTAAGTATTAGGTTTTTGACGGGAACCGGAATGGGTGTAAACCCTGGGATTGCATAATCTGACGTCTGATGGACAAGCTTATGCCTGTTATTCCCATCCAGTGATGCCAGGAATGGAGTATCACGTTTAGGTGCATCTGCATTGTATTTTACAAGTGCATCATCAGCCCACAAAACCCGGATAGTTTTTAACGAATCCATGCCAGAAAGACAAATTTTGTTGTTTTTAAGTTTGATTCCCAGGCGGGTATGCCAAAGTTCTGAAATTTCGCCCTTCCCGGCACCCAGCGAATCTAGGACTCTCAGACTGACATTTACAAGTGTGCTTTCGACTCGTTGCTCTTCAATGTCCCTGATATCCAACTTAATTCTATGGCTAAAATCATTCAATTGGTTGGGAGAGATGTACATCAATGCGGGAGCTTCAATAGACGTACTGGTATCCGGAACAGGTCCGACTATCATGTTTATATTTTTCAAAGCCAATACATTAAACTCTGGACCAGATGTTTCAATCCGTTCTGGTGAAAGGAGATTTTCCATATTCCGGGGGGAATATTCCAACTCATTCATACCAATAGTCCGGTTTTTTACAGATAATTTGATTGCGTAATCTACCAGTTTGGAATCCCTTTCAAGATATTTGTCCATTGCAGTAACCCGCGATTGAGTCAAACTTTCAGGAATCGGATACGTTACAGGTTTAAGGACACTTATCTGTTTAATCCAGGCTCGTGGATGTACCCGAAGTTCAAATTTTGACCAATCAAGCAAATCTTCAATCATTAATGGAAAACCGGCATGGCCGGCCAGAAGTTCATAGACCAGCCTGCTTTTTCTTGCCCTGATTTGCATAACGGGTAAGACAGGGTCACTATCGGATTGAGCTATTTTTGAAATTATCTTTGAAAAGTTGTTGGGATTAAGATTGTTGGTTTCAAAAAATGCCTGTTCGAGTGTGTGTTGTGATGGAAATAATACGACCACAATACCTTTGTTTTTAGGATCATCCAGCTCCAGATAGGGCGCCTGACCTTTGTTGTAAAATTTGAAATTGTGAAATTCAAATTGAAGAAAAAGTAAATCTTCCGGCCTTAAAACTGTGATTTTTATTGCTCTTTTTGGAACAAATCTGATATCGTCAAACGAGATGTTCAGATGGGCAACGTTTGCTACACCCTGAGACGTCCTGAGTGCACTTTTTTTCCTTTGTTGCTGATTACCATAGTCAGATTCTGATGCCTGAAAATTTATATCTAGCTTATTATCTGATATTTCTATGTCTTCTCTCCCATCCGCATGAACCGATCGATAAGGATTAATCTCTATGGCCTGAGACGGTGTAAAATAGGTTGGTATTGTATTTACATCATTTAAAACAGGCTGAAATGCCATAAGCCTTGGCTCAAAAATATGGCTTGAAAATTCTATACCAATGCCAAACGATTCAAATGCAGGGAGCGTTTTATCATTCTCAAACATAAATCCACCAAGTGGTGTTGAGATCCACTGTCCCTTAGCCTTGAGCTGACCTGCGAGATAAAATCGGGGAGAATTCAAATCTGAATATTCTGAATAAAAAAAATACCTGTCGATCAGGAATTTCACCTCCATCCTTGAATCGGGCCAGTATTTGAGATTACCCTTCTCTTCTGATACCCAGATTATTTTCGATACGCCACCATCTTTTAACTCATGTAATAGAACATGCAGGTCCGGTGTATCCTGATCAAATGAAATTCGTGTATTTCCATAGAAATGGTAACAAGATAGTTTATCCGACCAACCTTTAAATTTTGGGATAGTTAATGAAATAGAACGGTCTCCTGAAGACCTAAGAAAACTAACAACATCTCCGTCAAGAGGAGCCAGCGTAAGACTGTCATTAAAATATTGGTCACCTTGCCAGTGAACCAATATCTGATCCTTGCCCTCAAACGAAATCTTCCAGCTGCTTGATAGCTCTATCCTACACTTCCCAATTAAATTAACATTGTCATTATTGTCAAGCTTAATTAACTGACAATCAAAATTGTGAATCGATTTTAAAGTTTGTAACCTATCCAGCCATTCTAAGAATGGGATCTCCTGATCGATAGAAAATTCAGGGATGACAATTTTCATCATCCACTCGTTGTGCACTTTAGCGATTTTTGCACTAAGCGAAAATTGAAGTCCAGTGTTTCGAACCTTTAAATTACTTGCATTGATGAAATAGGAAAGGTCGGTACTTGCCATCTTTAAATCAAATCCCTTC
>CAIOOC010000375.1 GCA_903859795.1 uncultured Bacteroidia bacterium | reverse complement strand
TCTTGCCACTTTTATGGCGAAAATAAGTGAAAATCTTCCAGGTTGCAGCGGTCATGTCCATCAGTCACTCTGGAAAGATAATGAAAACGTTTTTCACGATCCGTCCCGGCCATACCAGATGAGCGAGACAATGGAACATTATATGGCCGGACAGCTCTACTGTCTGCCACATATCCTCCCGATGGTGGCCCCGACGATAAATTCCTATAAGCGATTGGTTGAAGGTGCGTGGGCCCCGACTACGGTAACCTGGGGTGTTGATAACCGTACCACTGCATTGAGGGCAATCACAGGCGGGAGTAAGTCATGCCGTCTCGAAACCAGGGTTGTAGGCAGTGATACAAATCCTTACCTGGCCTTGAGCGCTTGCCTGGCATCGGGTATCTATGGCATAAAGAACAAATTGAAATTACATCAGGTAACGATGGGAAATGGTTATAGGGATGAACAATACGGCCGTTTTCCAAAGAGCCTTGATGATGCAAATACGGCAATGAAGCATTCATCCGTTGCCATAGAATTATTTGGTGAAACATTCGTTAACCATTTCACCCAAACCCGTGACTGGGAAGTCCGACAATTTGCTAAGGTCGTTACAGACTGGGAAACAAAACGATATTTTGAAATTATCTGACAATCAAGATGATATAGCAATTTTCTTCTAAAGAGTTAGCCCGGTTGCAATACAGACCAATAAAAAAGAGGCCCAGACATGAGAATTCTTCCATTATTAGTATTGCTTTTATCCGGATTAGCAGCATTGGGACAACAGAAACGGGTTTGTTTCTCATTTGATGATCTGCCGGTTGTAAGTTATGGTATAACAGACACGATTTATCAAAAAAAATTAATCAATAAGCTGGTCAGATCTCTCTGCGACAGTAATATCCCTGCAATAGGATTTGTCAATGAGGGTAAATTATATGAGAATGAGGTTATTGACCGGTTTCAGGTGGAACTTCTTAAAGACTGGGTAGACAATGGATTGGATTTAGGTAATCATACCTTTTCTCATCCTGATTACAATTCAGTTGCTTTTAAGGATTATTCTGAGGATATTTTAAAAGGTGAAACAATAACAAAAAAAATTCTTGGTCGCAAAGGAAAGTCAATCAGGTACTTTAGACACCCTTTTCTTCATATGGGCACTTCAAAAATAAAGGCCGATTCTTTGAGCGATTTTCTCTTAAAAAAAGGCTACAAGGTTGCCCCTGTTACCATTGATAATGATGATTATTTGTTTGCGTTAGCTTACAAAAGGGCAGCCGTGAAAAAAGACACCAGTTTAATGACGCAAATCGGCCAGGACTATATTAATTACATGGAGAAAAAATTGAACTATTTTGAAAAGCAGGCGAACAGATTGTTTGGTAGAGATATAAGCCAAATTTTACTGCTTCATGCCAGTTCAATTAATTCAGACTACATCGATTCCCTAATTTCCACGTTTAAAAGGAACAATTATATTTTTGTCAACATGGATAAAGCTATTGAAGATAAGGCATATAAAACCGATATTACAGTCTTTGGAAAATGGGGAATATCCTGGCTTGACCGATGGGCGCTTTCCCAGGGC
>CAIOOC010000374.1 GCA_903859795.1 uncultured Bacteroidia bacterium | reverse complement strand
TCAGACGTGTGCTCTCCGATCTATAAAATAGTATTGGCAGGACTAATAATTGCCCTTTTCTGTGTTGTAAGAACTTCTTCTGTACTTGCTGCAGAGGGTGAAATTGTAAAGCTGGATAAAGCGAAGTTCAAGACAATGATTATGGATTATGAAAAGAATCCAAAGGGATGGAAATTTGAAGGCAAATTGCCCTGCGTTGTAGATTTCTATGCCGATTGGTGTGGCCCGTGCAAAACAGCATCACCCATACTTGAGGAGTTGGCCCGAAAATACAAGGGACAAATTGTCGTTTATAAGGTAAATACAGACCAGGAACGGGAACTTGGAACAGTCTTCGGCATCAGTTCAATTCCCGCATTTTTATGGGTTCCAAAAACTGGTAACCCGACAATGAGTAGCGGTATTTCCAGAACACCGGATGCCACTAAAGAGCAGTTTGAGAAAATGATTCAGGATGTGCTTCTCAAAAAATAAAGAAAGAGGATTCGATAAAGACGAATCCTCTTTCTTTGTTACTCAAATGTTCCAGAGAACTTAAAATTCCATAACTACGATTGTGTCAATTGGCTTTCTTTTTTCTAATGGTACCTTAATTGTAATTCCAAATTCGTTTTGTTTGAACACAACAGGTGATTGATCATCAAACAGATAGGTTTTTCGGATTTTTTTACCAAAATCATTCAGCAGAAGATTTTCATCCGAATCGCCCAATAAATGAATATACAGCTTATTCGCTTTGATGGTTGTAACTCCCCATGGATGGGGATCAATCGGGCCTCCGCGGGTACCATAAATTGTTTCACCATATTTTTTCATCCATTCACCCATTTCACCCAATGTTTTAATAAATTCAGGCTGGATCTTACCATTTGGCATTGGTCCCACATTGAGTAAGAAGTTGGCATTTGATCCCGCTGCCTTTACCAGATATTGTACGAGCTGGGTTGTGGTTTTAAAATTCTTGTCATGAATATTGAAACCCCACGCACCGTTCATAGTTTCGCAGGTTTCGAGCGGGAGGCTGCCAATCTTCGCTTCATCACTAAATCCCGTTGTATTCTTACCCGGAAGATCTTTTTCAAACATTTGGAAATCCTCTCCAGGTTTTGGTGCCTGGTGATGGTTATTCCCAACCAATGCTGCCGGTTGAAGTTTATGAATCAAACTGTACGTCTTATCCAAACGCCAGTTGGCATCCTTTTTATCCCACCATCCATCAAACCAGATTCCGGCAATTTCGCCATAATTTGTTAGAAGTTCAGTCAATTCACTATCCATAAAATCAAGGTAGGCATTCCAGTCACCCTTGTCGGGTCGTCCGGAGTAGCCACCGGTACCTCCGCGCGGATAGTAATTATCCTGGTACCAGTCGAGATGCGAATGGTAGAAGAATAATTTCACTCCCTGTTTATGACATTCGTCGGCCAATTGTTTCAGCACATCTTTACCATACGGAGTTCGGTCTACGATATTCCAGGTGGTTTGCTTAGTGCCCCACATTGCAAAACCATCGTGGTGCTTGCTGGTTATCGTGATGTACTTCATCCCGGCACCTTTTACCATTTTAACCCATTCAGCAGCATTAAAAGCCACAGGATTAAAGAAGGCAGGAAGCTTTTCGTAAGTAGCCTTATCCAGTTTTTGCTGGTACATTACCCATTCTCCGCTGGCAAGAGTAGAGTATACGCCCCAATGTATAAACAGGCCGAATTTGGCATCCTGAAACCACTCCCTGGCAACGAGATTTTCGGGAGCAGGCTTATAGTCTGCCTGGGAATATGCACTTAATGAGATACTTAAGATCAGGAAGAGTAAAATGCGATTTTTCATCTTTTGACAGCTTAGAAATTATCTGCAATACGGTATGCTTCAATCAACGCAAGTTCTCCTGCCTTTCCTTCGATTGATCGGCCATGTTCCATACAAAGTACTCCGTTGTATTCTTTCGAATGGATGTGTTTAAATATGTTTCGGTAATTCATCTCGCCGCTGCCGGGTTCTTTGCGACCAGGATTATCGCCGAGGTGAAAGGCTGCAATTTCTGTCCAGGCTGCATCAATATTCGGGATGATATTCCCTTCGGTAATCTGCTGATGGTACATGTCATCAACGATTTTGCACGCTGGACTGTTGACTGCACGGCAAATAGCATAAGCCTGCGGAATGCCTGTCAGGAAAAGTCCCGGATGATCACGTTTGTTCAAGGGTTCAAGGACAATTGTTAATCCCCCTTTTTCTGCAATATCGCTTAGTTCACGCATCATATCGATAACATTTGCAGTTTGATATTCCCACGCCATATGCTCGTTATAACGACCGGGAACCATCAATGCACATTTCACTCCTGTTCGTTTTGAAAACTCAACTCCTTCGTTTACTTTTTTAACAAGCATCTCCCGCATACCCTGATCTTTAATGACCATTGATTCCTTGCTGAAGTCTGCATATAATACAAAAGGTCCCATGTCCATGTTTTGACGGGCAAGCTCAGCCATTATCTTCTCCTGTTGATCGCTCGGATGTCCCTGAAGCCCGTTATCAAACATTGCCCTGAAACCCTGATCGGAACAAAATTTGATTACTTCTACGGGGTCTTTACCTGCAAGTTCAGGAAAACTGCCAAAACCCGGAGCATATTTAAGTTTAAATTTTGCCGAATTCGATGGCTTTGCGTCAATCTGATTTGCCCCGAATGCGGTATTTGAAAGTCCTGCCAGTACAGCTACGGTGGCGCTGTTTTGAATAAAATTTCTCCTGTTCATGTTTATTTTATAAATGATTTAGTTTGTTCCAGTGCAGAAAATAAAGAGACTCATCCGACTTTCTTTAGACGGATGAGTCTTAAAACTTTTAATACTATTTTATTTCAGGGAATCCGAAATTGTTCTTTAGGAACTATTATCCACATTATTAAATAGATGACAATACCGGGGAAGACAACTGTAAAAAAAGTGGCTAATACAAAGACTAATCTTATTATTGTCGGGTCAACATCCAGATAATTGGCCAATCCACCACAAATTCCTGCAAGCAATCTGTCGTTTCGACTTCGGGTAAGTCGTTTGGGAGAATTTAGTTCCATGTTAGTTTATTTTGGTGTTACCTTATTGTCGTCTGTATCATCTTCATTTTCGAGAAGATACAGCTCTTCTTCGTATTCCAGTTCAAGATCCATAAACTCTTCGGCCTGTTCTAGCAACTCTTTTATGAGTTCTTCACTTGCGGGTTGGTCGTCAATCCAATAAATCTCCTGATCAACAGAAAACCCTTCAACATCGCAACCAACGATAAATCGCGGTTGCTCATTATGGACAACAAAGATCTTGTCAGGTAAAACCTGCGAATTGTCAGCTAATAGAAATTTAGGTAGCATGATGTTTTATTTTAGAGATTTCGATGATCGTGCAACTTCTGTTGCCCAATCAAAAATACAATATTTTGGAAAACTATCGTACCATTTTGAGAATCTTTAGCAATCAGAATCTAATTTTTCTGTATAGAGGTCCTTGACTGTTCAGGATTATTTTTTAACCGAGCTTTTTTTGCCTGAAGCGCCTGGAAATATGTCATAATTGCATATGGCTGAGCCATTCATGAAAATTTGACGATCTTAAAATTTCTGTTTGCCAAAATGGCAGTGGCTGAATTTTAATAAAAAATCTAATTTCCATAAATCCAG
>CAIOOC010000373.1 GCA_903859795.1 uncultured Bacteroidia bacterium | reverse complement strand
TACTTTGCCAGGTTCATTGAATGTTCAGTTTGTTTTGCCTCATCCTTCGCTCATTGGCTGTTGTACCTTGTATGCACGCATTTGTGTGAAATTTACTTTCAGAGACAGGAATTGCAAAGAGTGTGAAGTGATCTCATGCTTTACAATAACGATTCCACAGCCGTCCTCAAACAATGGGAGTGGAGTACCCACGGGTACAAATACAAAGGATTTACCTATTGTGAATACGGCTCCTGGCTCAGGTTGCGCAACTTGTGGAACCGCAAATGCAGCCCCGGGTGAACTTCATGTTCCAGAAATCATGGCTGGGAAAGGTTCGGCAGGACCTACTTCTGTTGAATCAGGTAATGATGAGACGGAATTGAAAAAGATGGATCTGAAAATAGCGGAATTGAAGAAGTTAAAGGAGAGTGGAGTCAGAAGAGGTGACATCGAACTTTTGCCTGATCTTGAAAAACAATCACAAGCAATAAAAGATAGAATCAGAAAAAAATAGTCATTTGGTATTTAACGTCGTAACTGGTCATTTTGGAATATGTTTTGGCCGGTTACGATGTGAATATTGCCGTTTCTATCTTATCACTTCACAATTCCTTCGGGATTTTTCCGAAATCCTAATGGATAAATGAATAAACGAATAACAAATGGCCAAAATCATAATGAAAACGGCCAAAAACAAAGTGACATGGAGCTACTTCTAAGTGTTTATTGGTTTTTACGTTATGCAATGGCTCTCTACAAACCTAATTTAGCGGGTTTCATCTTGAATATGACAATTCCCGTCTTGAATTTGACTAATTCCATCTTGAATATGACAATTTCCGTCTTGAATATTACGTTTTACCGATTGCTGACAGTTAAAAACGAAATGTCATAAATGAAAAACTATGAACAATCCAACTAAGATATTATTCGTTCTGATCTTATTCCTCGCCCTAAAGTCTAATGCAGGTGAGAAGAGGGATTCTCTGACCTTAAAGGGTGATATGGGGATCTTTTATGAAGGCTATGGACTTAATAAAACCCCTGGTTCATCGCTACCCGATTTTTACAAAGCCCGTAAGCCATGGAACCTGCTCAGGTACTCACTTAACCCTGTCTTTTCCTACGGCAAATGGGAAATTCCGGTCAACTTCAATTTTAACCTAAATTTTGGACAGAATAATTTCAATTCTGGTTTTAGCAATTTTGCTTTGCCACCTGGAATGAAACAAAGTTTCTGGCAGTTCCTTACCAATCCGGTCAATAATTTTGGAATACGTCCTAAAATAGGTAATACGGAGTTTTTATTGGGTACTCAGTATGTGAAGTATAGCGATCTGAGTACTGGTGATTTGGGAATTTTTGGTTACGGGGTAAATCTTGCTCCTGGTAAATTCAGGATAAAACTTTTTAAAGGGGTATCGCAAGGTCCGATAAATTATGTAGCACCTTCTATTCCTAACCCAAACGGCGTACCAGGTGCTTTCCAGCGTAATCAGTGGATGGCCCAACTGGGACTTGAGAAGGAAGGGAAATATTTCGCCGGATTTAATATCGTTAAATCGGTTGACAAAACAGGTTCTGTGACGCTACCCCCGCTTTTCCCGATTGAACCTCAGGAGAACATGGTGGTGAGTTTTCTGGCCAATGTTAAAACTGAAAAGGGGTGGAATTATCATATCGAACTTGGGCAGAGTTTTTTTACAAGAAATTTAAATGCCCCGGTCTCAATCACTCCGGTTGAGGATTTTAAGCCATTTATCAACTCCCATATTTCCACAAGTAAAGATAATGCTGTTATGCTTGGGATTGCCAAGAAGGGAAGTGACTGGGAAATTGGAACCAGGTTCAATTATTATGGTGCTGGATATTATACTGCCGGATTTCAGTTTATGACCAATGATAAAATGGAATACCTTCTGAATACGCGTTTCAATGCCTGGAAAAAGAAGATGAACATCGTTGGCAGTATTGGCGAACGCTATGGGAACCTGAGCCGTACAGCAGGTCCCGACCTGACCAAACAACTCATCGCTAATGTTAATGTATTTACCCAGTTTACTGACCAGTTCAGTATGAATGCCGGTTTTAATAATTTCGGGTTCAATTCACCCGGACTTTCGGGTTATAAAAGCGTCAGTAACGAATTGACTGTTAACCCTGTTTATACATGGAACAGCAGCAATATGAGTAACCTGCTAAGCGGAACATATACCTGGAGCAAGTATAACGAAACGACAATAATCCCTCCCAATACAACAAAAAACAATACCCAGACCGCTTTGCTTCTTTATGTTCCGACATTCTTCAACAGTAAGATAAGCCCCGATTTTAGCATCATGTGGTTTAAGAATTCGGCTCCTTCAATCAGCCTCACCTTACTAACTGCCACAAGCGGAATGAGCTGGAAAATGAATTCAAAGTTCAAACTTAAAGGACAGTTGCAGTACAGTCTGAGCACAACTTCCCCCTTCACCGCGAATAAAAACCTTTTAGCAACTAGTGGCTTTGACTGGGAGATCTTTAAACGGCTGACCTGGCAACTTACAGCAACGGCAAATGTTTACCATTACGGAACCGAATTGCCAGGAAATTCATTAATTCCAATTTACACGGGAAGTCCCGGATATTTCGAAAGCATCCTCAGAACCGGATTACAATACAAATTTTAGAAATAGCATTAACAAGTAGCTAAAATGAAAAAAATCAAATTGCTGTTGATATTGGGTATGTTTCTGATTATTCAGACAATACATGCTCAAATTACCCTGAACCTGGCCTTAAACCCACGTCCCCAGCCATACCTGTCAGATTGGATGTATCCCGTTAACGGACAGATGATTATTTCATTTATCCCGGGAACGGTGGTAAATGATCCGAATGTCAAACTTAAAACGACATTACTTGACCAGGGCAGGAATATTATTGGCATTACAAACATCAACGCTGCAAGGGTATATACTTTAAGGCAGGGAGTTAACCAGTTCACGATGGCTGATGCCTTGCAACTCCAAAATTTAATGCTGCCGGGGAATGTCCAGAGTTTGCTTCAACGTACCGGTCGTTTGGCTGCCGGAGACTATTATTTGCAGGTCGAATTGTATAATGCAGGTGGTGATGCTGTGAGGGCCAAACAAACTGCCAGGTTTTCAGTGATTTCCTATCAGTTGCCGGTTTTGATGCAACCTGCAAATGAAGCCAAGCTGGACGCACATATTGCACAGAATATGATTACTTTCAGGTGGACAAGCCTCGTTCCGACTTCAAGTGAACAAACATTCTATAGGGTTCAGGTGTATGAGATGCTCCCAGGCCAGACTCCGATGCAGGCGCTTCGTGGTAATCAGCCAATACTTGATGAACCCGCAACAAGAGGAATGACGCAGTTTATATGGCGGCCAAATCTTTCTATGATTGACTCAACCGCGAACCATAAGTTTATATGGACGATACAGTCCATGGATGCAAAGGGGATACCTGTTCCCAGTATGGATATGACAACCCAGGGCAGGAGTGAACCCGCTGTTTTTACCATTGTGAATCAGGCCGAAATTCTCGGGGAGAAAAGCAAGAATGAAGTCCTAAAAACCCATTGATGATGAAACGTATAACTTATACTTGTTTGATAATTTGTCTTGTTCTTCAATTATCGGCCCAGGATAACGGAGAGGAAAAGCCATCAACATTTGCTTTCCACACTTTTTATAATGACTTTAGGACTGCACAGCAGATTAGGACCACTTCATTGAAGAACGTACTTGACAATCATCTTTGGAGTAAGCTGGGGCAGATGCAAATGGGATTTGGTGTCAATTATCTAAAGGGGATAAATAATAATCTTGATTTTATAGGCACCCTGGATGGCAGTTCAACCGACTATCTTTTTAAAGATGGTACGACCAATGGCAAAAGTGCATTTTTGCTCGATGTTAATGGTGCGGTTAACTTAAAACTTCTTACCGATCGTCATAAAATAGTTCCTTATTTATCAGGCGGGGCTGGATTTTCGATGTATCAGGGCAAGACCGGCTTTTATCTCCCGATAGGAGCAGGGCTTCAGTTTAATCTGATAAATGAGGCTTTTGTATTCACCAATTTTCAGTATCGGCGTGCATTAACCTCTGATGTTAATAATCATTTTCAGTACAATATTGGCGTTGGTGCAAGTCTGGCCAAAAAGAAGGCAAAACCAGTCCCGACAATTGCAATTGTTCCTGTGGCCCTGCCGGCTAAAAAAGAGGCTGTTATCCCACCCAGTGACCTGATCGTTTCAGTTATCGATGAAGCCACAGGTCAGCCGCTACCTTATGTGCAGGTTGCATTAACCGGACCGGAAGGGAAGAAGCAATATGGTTCAACCGACGACTATGGCAGAGTAATTTTTAAGGAGATGTCTCCGGCCGATTATACTGTGCGTGGCACTCTTAATGATATTGGTTCGACCGAAAAGGGCATAAAAAAAGACTATTTCACATTGACAGAAAATCAGATCAATATTACCTTAACTCACAATGATCCAAGGTTTACACTTTCAGGAGTAGTTATAAATAAAACCAAAAATATCCCGGAAGGTGGAGCGGATGTTAATGTCACAAATACAGCGGATCATTCCCTTGCGACAATACAAAGTCATGCCGGTGACGGTGTTTTCCGCACACAATTAAAGGGAGAAAGTGATTTTACTCTGGTTGGGAAGAAGGCAAATTACATTTCCAACATCGAGAAAATTACTACAAGAGGATTAAACAGAAGTACAACTTTATATGTAAAACTTGAATTGGCAATCGAAGAGGCAAGGGCAGGACAGAGCATCCAATTGAACAATATCTATTTTGAAGTCGGGAAAGCAAATCTGAATACGAAAGTCTCCTCAGATTTGGATAAATTGATTCAGTTCCTAAAGGATAATCCTGAAGCAAAGCTTGAAATACAGGGGCATACAGACAACAAAGGGAAGTCTGAAATGAATATTAAACTGAGCCAATCCAGGGCAAGCAGCGTGGTTGAATATCTGTCAAATAATGGAATTGAATCAAGCCGGCTTATTGCCAAAGGATATGGCTCCTCGCAACCTGTCGCAGAAAATGCCACTGCTGCAGGAAGAGCAAAAAACCGACGGGTTGTAATGAAAGTATTGCAGTAGAAAGGGTTTATTTT
Source organism: uncultured Bacteroidia bacterium (assembly GCA_903859795.1). Lineage (GTDB taxonomy): Bacteria > Bacteroidota > Bacteroidia > Bacteroidales > Prolixibacteraceae > JAAFHB01. The sequence continues at coordinate 6,024 of CAIOOC010000373.1, read as the reverse complement.
AATGCAGATCGGGTTATTATCAAAACCTGTTTGAATTAACGATTAAAAACGATTAGCTTTGTAGTTGCAAAACAGGTAAGATTTGGAACTCCGGTTTTTACCAATAAATAATTCAAAACGATGCTGGAACGCGATTATAACACACAGCGCAAGAAGATGAAACTTCCCGAATACGGGCGAAGCATTCATAAAATGGTGGATCATATCATGCAGATTGAAAACCGTGAGGAACGGATTCTTGCAGTAAAAGGGGTGATTGACGTGATGGGAATGATGTATCCCTATCTTCGTGACATCAACGAATTCAAACATAAGCTTTGGGACCATATTGCCATTATGTCTGATTTTAAGCTTGATATCGATTATCCTTACGATCCGCCCAAACCAGAGACCTTCATAGAAAAGCCAAAGCTGATACCTTACTCCCAGAGTGATATTAAATTCCGTCACTACGGCAAGATCATGGAAAACTATATCGCGGCTACAGCCCAACTTGATGATGAAAATCCGGCTAAGATTGTAAATACTGAACTGCTTGCCAACCAGATGAAAAAAACGTACCTTGTGTGGAATAAAGATGCCGTTGAAGATTCAAAAATATTGAATGATATGGTTTTTCTATCTCATGGTAAACTCAAACCGGATCCTGATTTACGTCTTCAGGAGGTTAATGATATTTTTAAACAACAAGCTAAAAAGGGCAAAATCACTACGATATCGAACCAGTCCCGAAAACATAAATAGTTTGTAATTTTTCCATGGCAAGGTTTATTATTGAGGGTGGCAATCCTCTCCACGGGGAATTATCACCGCAAGGTGCCAAAAATGAAGCTTTGCAGGTGATTTGTGCTACGTTGCTCACCTCGCAGAAAATCACTATCTCAAACATTCCCGAGATTAGTGATGTGCTAAAGCTGATTGAAATTCTCAGGTTTTTAGGGACATCAGTCGAGCGTTTAGCCAAAGGGGTTTATACTTTTCAATCAGAATCCATTCAAATTGACCTTCTGAAATCTGAACAATTTTTTGCTCAGGCCGGCAACCTGCGTGGATCATTGATGATTGTGGGTCCAATGCTTGGTCGCTTCGGTATTGGTATTATTCCACAGCCAGGGGGAGATAAAATAGGCCGCAGAAGGCTTGATACCCATTTCCGTGGATTCGAGGCGCTTGGAGCGAAATTCACCTTTGATGAGGCAGAGTCTTCCTATCGTGTTGAAGCGAAACAGCTGAAAGGGTGTTATATGCTTCTCGATGAGGCATCAGTAACCGGAACAGCCAATCTGGTGATGGCAGCAACCCTGGCTACCGGAACAACAACAATTTACAATGCCGCATGTGAACCTTATTTGCAGCAACTGTGTAAGATGCTGATTTCGATGGGGGCCAACATTCAGGGCGTCGGCTCAAATCTTCTTACTATTCACGGAGTTTCCTCATTGACCGGCTGTAACCATCTATTGTTGCCGGATATGATAGAAGTTGGCAGTTTTATCGGGCTCGCAGCAATGACGGGTTCTGATATAACTATCCGCAATGTTGGCTTTGATCAGTTGGGAATAATTCCTGAATCGTTTCGAAGGTTTGGCATTCAAATGAACCTTAAAGGTGATGATTTACATATTCCTTCGCAGGAACACTATGAGATTGAGTCGTTTATTGATGGATCAATTCTTACGGTTGCCGATGCCCCGTGGCCGGGCTTAACACCCGATTTATTGAGTATCTTCCTGGTTATAGCTACCCAGGCACGGGGAAGTGTTCTGATCCACCAGAAGATGTTCGAAAGTCGCCTGTTCTTTGTTGATCGTTTGATTGATATGGGTGCAAAAATTATATTATGTGATCCTCACCGGGCAACTGTGATCGGCCTTGACAAAACCCATCAACTCAGGGGAATCAGGATGAGCTCACCAGACATACGTGCTGGTGTTGCTTTATTGATTGCTGCACTTTCTGCTACCGGTAAATCGACCATTGATTATATCGAACAGATCGACCGTGGTTATGAAAATATAGATTTCAGGCTTAATGCTATCGGTGCCAAAATTATCAGGGAGTAGCCTCTGTTTTCCGATATGAATTCTTACCAAGCTTCTTAATTTACAGGCTTTCCAAATTGTTGTGAGGTTTAGAAGGAATAAAATGACAGCTATTTATAACTAATTATGCCAATTTGTCTATTAATTAGCAATTGGCAATATTTTTGACAAAGAAATTTTGGATTTTTTTAAAGATAATGATTCAGGAATGAAAAAGAAGGAACATAAGGATAATTTCAAGGATATCAAAGGTAATGTGAATGATTTAAAAGCTGAATATCAAGATGCTAAGCTGGAATCTGAAGGGCATACTTCCGAAAGTGACAATAATTCAGCAACCGAGGAAGTTTTAGTTATTCCGGATGAAACTGCACTTTTGGAAGCTAAAGTGGCGGAACTGACAAGTACGGTAAAAGAGATGAATGACAGATATCTCAGGCTGTCAGCCGAATTTGACAACTATCGCAAAAGGACCCTTAGAGAGCGAATGGAACTGACAAAAACAGCGGCAGAATCTGTTTTGTTGGGTATTCTGCCTGTAATTGACGATTTTGAGCGCGCAATGCACTCAATTGAACAAGGTTTGGATTTCGAAGCTACCAAAGAAGGTATATTGTTGATATATAATAAATTCAGTGAATTTAACAAGCAAAACGGAATCTCTGAAATCGATGCTGTAGGTCAGGTTTTTGATACAGATTTGCACGAAGCATTGACAAAGGTTCCGGCTCCCTCCGACGATTTGAAAGGGAAAATTGTTCATGTAATCCAAAAAGGATATTATTTAAATGATAAAGTTATACGATTTGCCAAAGTTGTAGTGGGCGAATAACAATTTAACTGGTTAAAACCTCACAATACTTAAACATGGCTACTAAAAGAGATTATTACGAAGTTTTAGGAGTAAGCAAAGATGCAAGTGCTGAAGAGATAAAAAAGGCTTTCAGAAAGAAGGCAATTCAATACCATCCCGATAAGAATCCTGGTGATAAACCATCGGAAGAGAAGTTTAAAGAGGCAGCTGAAGCTTATGAAGTCCTTAGCAGTGCTGAGAAGAAACAACGCTACGATCAGTTTGGACATGCCGGATTAGGCAACCAGGGTGGTTTCGGTGGTGGAGGAAGATCAATGGATGATATTTTCTCGATGTTCGGAGATATCTTCGGGGGTGGCGGTTTTGGCGGATTTGGCGGATTCAGCTCGGGTGGAAGGTCTCAACGCGTTAATCGCGGCTCAAATCTAAGAGTTAAAGTTAGCCTCGATCTGAATGAGATTGCACACGGAGCAGAGAAGAAACTCAAAGTAAAAAAGTATATAACCTGTACAACATGTCATGGCAGCGGAGCTAAAGGGAGCGGCGGATTTACCACTTGTTCAAGCTGCCGGGGTTCCGGACAGGTGACACGTGTGAGTAACACCTTTCTGGGTCAGATGCAGACCACATCTACATGTCCGACCTGTGGTGGCGATGGAAAGATTATAACGCAAAAATGCGATACCTGTTACGGCGAGGGGATTATACAGGGAGAAGAGGTCATTTCGGTTAAAATTCCGGCAGGTGTTGCCGAAGGGATGCAGCTTTCACTCGAAGGCAAAGGTAATGGCGCCCGCCGGGGTGGTATCCCCGGCGATCTGCTGATTTTGATTGCAGAGGAGGAGCACCCTGAACTTACCCGCGATGAGAATGATCTTATATACAATCTATACCTTTCATTTCCAGATATTTCTTTAGGAGTTACAACCGAGATTCCGACGATTGACGGAAAAGTAAAAGTCAAAATTGAATCAGGGACACAGCCTGAGAAAATCCTGCGTCTGCGTGGGAAAGGGTTGCCTGATGTGAATGGCTATGGCAAAGGAGATTTGCTAGTCAAGATTCATGCCTGGGTTCCGCAGAAACTTTCGGCGGAAGAGCGTAAAACACTCGAAAAGCTTCAGGTATCCCCAAATTTTGCATCACCTCAGGGAAATAGCGACAAAGGGTTTTTTGATAAGGTAAAGGATATGTTTGAATAAGCCAGTATAAATGATTAGAAAATTACAAAAGAGTTATATAGGAGACGCAAAGTCGCAAGGTTTATTTCTTTGCGTCTTTGTGTCCTTGCGTCTTTGTGTGAATTTTTAATGTTATCGCTGTTGATGTTAGAATATCCAACATCTAAGTACTTTGCGGTTCTTAGCGATCTATGCGAGAAAAAAGGTATTTAAGAGTGTCGCAAAGAACGCCAGTAACCGCAAAAAAATAAACCTTCATTTCATTTTAGAAAACCCAATTTAAATTCATTAAGGCAAGGGTAGTTGAAAATTACCAGCAAGAATTCCTTTAACAGTGATGTCTTCATCCAGGTTATCCCAGCGTATGGCATAACCATTCAGCCGGATTACAACTTGCTTTAACTCTTCATCTTTTGCTTTTGAGAGAATTTTAAACCGGTCAGCAGGAAAACTAAATATTCTCCCGTCGGTAAGCTCGATAGAGATAGTTCTTCCTGTGCTCCAAGCTTTTAAGCAATAGGTTCAGCGATCAATATGTTATTATTTTCCATGGTATTCGAGACATTTTCAATTAAAATCCTACTTGTTTTCGTTCTGATGGTTTTAAGGATAATTCTTTGGCCATAGATTTGTAACTAAGTTTGCAGACTCCCCCGGTTTTTGAATAGACCGACGCCTGAACCAGACGATTTTGCTTCCATTTCATTGAGATTTCAAAACCTCCGCGTGCCATCAGCCCTTTCACTTCACCTTCGGTCCATGCTGCAGGTAACGCGGGAAGGAGCGACACAACCCCGTTGTGCGATTGCAGTAACATCTCGGCAATACCGGCAGTTCCCCCAAAATTTCCGTCAATCTGATATGGTGGCCCATCATCAAAGAGATTTGGCAGCGTATATTCCGACAACAGTTTTTTGATGTGTTTGTATGCCTCATCACCATTGTGAAGTCTGGCGAATAGAGAGATCAGCCAGGCACGGCTCCATCCGGTGCTTCCGCTGCCGTTTTCAACGCGGAATTCCAGGCTTTTTTGCGCAGCGAGGGCAATCTCAGGATTGACATCCGGAGTGAACAATGATGCCGGATATAAGCCATAAAGATGCGACAGATGCCTGTGACCCGGTTCATGTTCCTTATAGTCGCCAATCCATTCCTGTAATCTTCCGGTTTTTGGGTTTATCTGCAGAGGTGCTAATTTGGCTGTTGCAGTTTTGATTTCTTTCCTGAAATCGGCATCAAAACTCTCATTGGTTTTTCCTAATTCATCCATCGCACTTAAACAATTCCTGAACAGATCGGTGATAATTTCCAGATCCATTGTTGCCCCATAGGTAAATCCAACCATTGAACCATCCTTTAAATCATAGGCATTTTCGGGAGAATTTGAAGGACAAGTAATTAGTTTGCCTGACATTAAAGAGCCTTGTGGAGCTTCAACAAGAAAATCCAAAATAAAACGTGCCGCCCCTTTCATTTGAGGCCAGGCGCGCAATTCAAGGAATTTTCTGTCTTTTGTATAAAGATAATGTTCCCAGGAGTGCTTGACAAGCCATGCCGCTCCCATTGGCCAGATTCCCCAAACTCCGTCGACAGGGGCTGCTCCACGCCAGAGGTCAGTGTTGTGATGCAATACCCAACCCCTGCAATTGTAATAATCTTTGGCTACCACGGCTCCTGTTTCCATCAGATCATCGATGAGATCGTAGACCGGTGTGGTGCATTCCGACAGATTTGTTACTTCCGCCGGCCAGTAATTCATCTCCAGATTGATGTTCGTTGTATATTTGCTTCCCCAGCCAGGTGAAGTCTCTTTGTTCCATATCCCCTGCAGGTTAGCCGGTTGAGACCCTGGTCTTGAACAGGCTGCCAGTAAATATCTTCCGTATTGAAAATAGAGCGCAGCCAGGGCTGGGTCGTCTACCCCTTTTTTTAGTGCGTTTAACCGCTTATCGGTTGGCTGTGATTCCGATGGCTTCGGACTGTTAAT